>JBBUHS010000071.1:7700-16664 GCA_038055675.1 Patescibacteria group bacterium
TTTTTCCGAACCGATCGCCATAGCGCTCGTTCTTTTTAGGCCCACCAAATCCTCCTGGTTTCTTGAAAAATGCCATATGTAGTCTCTACACTAGCTTCTTGCTCTAGATAAAGCAAGGTGGCTTCATAAATATTTTATTCCGCTTGAATAAGAAGTTCAATACTGCTATAAAAAAACCAGTAATTCAATAATGCTAGAAGGAGTTTTCAAATGGCACACCTCAGTAGTACTACGACTCAGGGACCGCGGGAGTACCAGGAAGATGTCATCGCAATCCACGAGTTCAATCTCGGGGACACTAAGGGCATCCTTCTTGTGGTTATGGATGGTCATCGTGGCACAAGGACGGCTGACTATTGTGCCGCAAAGATCGGGCAGTACTTTGCGCCGAGTTCTGGTTCTCGAAAAGATATCAGGGCAGGTCTTTTTGGACTTATCAAAAGACTTGCAACAGAAACCCGAGATCTCCAATCGGGCACCACCTTCTCCGCAGTATGCATCGTGAGAAATATTGCTACGCTGGCCGTTTTAGGCGACTCTCCTATCGTCATTGTCGACAGATTAGGAAGGGTTGTAATCGGCCCCGAACACAATATTCAAACAAACGCAACTGAACGAAAGGCAGCAGTTGCGCGAGGCGGAATCTACAGCAGAGGCTACCTCTGGGTACCAGGATCACGACACGGACTTCAAATGTCCCGATCCCTTGGTGATGCATACATGGAAGAGGTTATCTTAAGAAAGCCTGAGGCGCGCAGAGTTTCTCTCGGGCCAAACAGCCTGATCCTGGTCTGCTCTGACGGAGTGCTCGACCCAGATCATATCAACAGTTGGGAGCGAATTTCCGAGCTTGTTGAGGTAGCAAAAAGAGACTGCTCCGCAGAAGATCTCCTGAGCCTAGTAAAAACAAAGGGCCTCGAAGACAACACTAGCATCATCCTCTGGAAACCATGAACCGCACCCTCAGCGAGATGTGCGGTTTTTTATTTTTGATGATTCCAAGAAACTACTATATTATTCAGTTATGAAATATTCTGGAGGTTGCCACTGTGGGGCGGTGCGATACGAAGTAGAAACTGATTTAGAAAAAGTTATTGTCTGTAACTGTTCTCACTGCGAGAAGAAAGGACTGCTTCTTGCTTTTGTTGATAAAGACAAGTTCACTCTTCTCTCGGGGAAAGAGAACCTAACCGAGTACTTTTTTAATAAGCAACAGATCCGCCATCTTTTCTGTACAACTTGCGGCGTCCAGTCTTTTGCTGAAGGAGTCACCTTTCCCAAGACCTCTATTAATATTCGGTGTCTCGGCGGCATAGACATCTCCAAGCTCACCCCCACTCCCTACAACGGAAAGGATTTATAGCAACTACTTCTTCCAGATCTGTTTTGCTATGCGCCAGCCGTATTTAGCAACGATGAGTAAAATGAAGAGATAAATAATGTATGGCACTGCGATAAAGAGAACGGCGATTAAATTAATCGTAGCATTCTGAAGTGCTTGATTGATGGTCCAGAAGAAGTTTCTGATGGCTATCTGCCAAGAATCTTTGAGGTTCTCAAGATCGATATATCTGTTTTCGTAAACACCAATATAGAAGCGTGTGTACAGGAGACGATCGAGCTGGTCGAGCTTCGCCCGAGAGAGCCAATCGAGTTGTTCGTTGATGCTTATTCTTTCTCTCGTCAATCTTTCTATAATCTGAATCTTGCTATCAATGATTTTTGCCAAGCTTTCTGGATTCTGGGCTTTGGTCGCAATAACAGTTATTTCATCGTAAGCATCCAAGGCCTTGGCCAGAGTCTCGTCAATAGAGGCTCTTTTCTTTTCTAGCACCTCCGTCTGGCTCGTAAAATCACTGATCTGTTGCTTGATGGTATATATATTTTCCGAGATATCTTCGGGATCAAGACCCTTCACTACCTCAAGCACCTCTGCGGCACGAGAGTGCTGGACCTTAAAGGTGTAGTTGCAGCCTCGGTCTGACTGATTGGCGTTTTCAAAAATTACATACTCGAGCTTTTTGAGATCGGTAAAAACCGCGCAAGTCTTTTCTTTATTGTATGTTTCTATGGTGGCGCTGTAGTCAGTCACTTCAAAAGCTTCGGCGTCGCTACCGGTCGTGCCTCCTATTTGGGGTGGCATCGGAGTAGTAACATTCCTAACAGAAAGTTCCGGCGCATCAAACATTTTATATGAATCTGCTTCTTCATAGCTCACACCCATACCGGAAGGATTCGTGCTGAAAACAGCAGAATTTCTCATACCACTCCTTTCCGCTATTGAACCAAAAGAAGAACCGATGAGGCTAAAAATAAAAACAGCAGCAACGAGACCGGCCAAGATAAGTCCTCCGACCTTCAAAACATTAATCGGAGTAACGTGATACTTTTTCAAAAGTTTCATCATATAGATAGTATAGCAGATTAAGTTTATATAATTTTATTTCTTCGCCTCAAAAATAAAACAAGGAGGAATGTTCCGTGGCTCAAAACTGGTCGAAACCATATGAAAACTCTTTTTAAGTGGCTTCAACATTAAATAACTGTACTGGTTAAAAACAATGAACCGACCACCAGGCCTTAATAGCTTATGGACTTCGGAAACTACTTTCAGACGATCGGCGGGCTTAAGCATAGAAAAGGGAATGCTCGAGAGGACTAAGTCAGCTCCAGAGAACTTTTCCATATTTTCAGAAGAAAGATGTTGAACTTCTCCTTCTATAACCTGGAGACGCTCATCCTTAATCTGGCGCAAAGTTCCTACAAAAGAAAGATTGGACTCTACCACAAAAAATCTGCTTTCTGAAGAAAGCTTCTTTAGAATCTCTCTAGTCATTACACCATCACCTGGCCCGTACTCAATAACAACATGAAGTGGTTCGGCAATCCGATCCAAAACATTTTTTACGACGTATCGCGAACTTCTGGCAACAGCGCCAACCTTCCGATCGCGAACGGCGTTCTTCAAAAAGTGCATGTGTTTATTCATTTCAAAAAGAGCTGAGGAAGAAATTCTTCTATGAATATAATTATACCAGAATCAGTATTGAATATCTTGAAAAAACTTGAGGGGTTGGTATAACTAATCCAGTTCAACTATGGGAGGTACTGATGCAAAAGGAGTGGCTCGGGATTATCACCTGGAGTGTAATTAGTGGAGGTGTGGGTTTCTTCCTCATGGGAATGACTCCCGCAGGTACTCTTGTGATCGTGGGTATCTCTTTCGTCTTCGCCCTTCTTGGCGGAATGTTCCGCTACTTCTTCATTCCGGTGGGACGCGGTGATATTTTCGCGGCCCTCACCGACCTGGAGTGGAGGACGGAACAGGAGATCCTTGAAACCGTTATCCAAGAAAAAAGGATCGCGAAGAACCGGTCCAACAGGATAACGGTGGTAAGTTTTATCTGGGGCACCCTGACCAAGATGGAGCGCGGAGGCTACGTGGTCAGTAGGCCTCGGTACGATCCATCAGGGCTCAGGTGCAGCATCCCTGAAATCGAGTACCGTCTGACCGCTCAGGGAATCCACCAGCGCATATGCGAGACGGATGAGAAGAATCAACCGACTCTGAGACACCGCATCGCTTAAGCCTTCCCTATTTTCCGGAAGGCTTTTTTATTTTTCTGGAATCGGAATCGTTTCTCCTAAATATTTTGGTTTCCTTTGAAGAACCAGATCTCCTATCGCTTTTACATTCGCCAGATACTCTCGGAAGTAGTTGCTTAAACGGTACCTGCCCTTGTCCGCACTAAATCCATACGCCGTAATTCCAAGACGCCGAGCGATAAATACCGATCGAGGCAAGTGAAAAGCCTGACTCACAATAATCGCTGATTCGATTTCAAAAATATCCCTCGCCCGATACATACTGCTATGGGTGTCAAAACCAGCGTGATCAAGAAAAATATCTGTATCAGGAATACCATGCTCCAAAAGATATGTTCGAACCGGATTTACTTCATTATGAGTAACCGTGCCATTATCTCCTGTTACTAAAATCTTATCAGCCTTATCGTTTTTATAGAGAAGGATAGCCGCATCAACCCGATATTTAAAAACAGAAGAAAGCTCACCATCCCCCGCCAGCGCTGCTCCCAAAATCATAGCGGTCGGTGCCTGCGGA
Organism: Patescibacteria group bacterium; assembly: GCA_038055675.1. Classification (GTDB taxonomy): domain Bacteria; phylum Patescibacteriota; class Minisyncoccia; order UBA6257; family 2-01-FULL-56-20; genus JBBUHS01. The sequence continues at coordinate 11,824 of JBBUHS010000071.1, forward strand.
ACTGTTTTTACATCATCATAAAGATACTGAGCGGATTCTTTTCTAATAACCAAAAAAGTGATGACTACGATGAGAAGAACCAAAACAATCCCTAATGCAATAATTTCTACTATTCCTTTCATAAATCTATGAAGTCTTAAAGAACCCTTCCTTAACTGCCTCATCTCTAATGTTTTTATACACTTCAGTAAGAACTTTTGAGAACGAGTGTCTCGGTAACTGACGACCATCCAACGCCTCAATAGTCGCGTGTTCTTCTTCAATAACATTTTCCCAACCAACTCGAAAAGCGGTGCGATGAATTACCGGATCAAAACGATCAACCGATTTTACTATTTTAGCTTCTACAGTTTCCTTCTTTTCGCACTCTAGCCAAAGAAGCATCATTTCCTCACTGATATCTTTCGGCAATAATTTCACAAGATCATTCATTGCCTTTTTTTCTTTTTCTTCCTTTCCAACACGAGAAGCAGTATCCCACGTTTTTGTGTCTCCGGTTCCAATTTCCGCAAGATCGTGGATTAAGGCCATTTTAAGCATCCTTGCTTGATCCAACTTTATATCAAATTCTTTTTCCAATCTCGTAGCTAAAACCATACATATGAAAGCTACGGCCCAGGAATGTTCTGCGTCGTTTTCCCATCGACCATCAGGATGAGGAGTGTGCCGAAACACATGCTGAAACTTCCGTGATTCTTTTAAAAAGTTGAGTATCTGCTGTATGTCGTCCATTTTGAGAAGTATACCAAAACAATCCCTAGTGCAATAATTTTCAGTATATTCTTCATGAGTTAAGTATACAGCCGATCAAAAGATGTGGCTCAACTCTAGCTATCCATTAGATTAGCAAGACAGTGATTGACTGAGATTGTTCTTGCCCGTATAAATATCCCAGCACTCTCATTGATGAGGAGAATATAATGTCGAGACAGTCAGCCTTTATAAAAGTCTCTGGAGATCTCTGTGCCGCTCCAGAGTTTTTGGAATTTCTCCGAATCACTGCTCGCGACTACTTCGCGGTCGTTTGCGTCGGAGGAGGAACTCAGATTAACGAAGCCCTTAAGAAAGCAGGCTTCGTTGTTCAAAAACATGGTCCCCTCGGGAGAGAAACCAGTTCTTTCGAGGAACGACAGTTGGCCAGAGATGTTCTGGAAACAAATCAGGCAATTCTCCAGGACAAATTGAAGTCACTCGGAATCCCGGTAACCGTGGTAATTCCAGTTTTAGAAATCGCCTCGGTTCTGTGCCATGTGAATGGTGACCAGATGGTTCGCACCGTCTATCTGGGATTCGATAAGCTCTATATAATCACGATGCCAGATAGGGCTGAAGAGAAGGCGAAGCAGTTCGCTGATCTTCCGAAAGTAGAAGTTGTTTCTCTTATGCCATTCTAATCGGATGGCTTTTTTATTTCTCTAAAATAGTTTGTGCGATTAAACTCATTTCTTCCCCAAAGAGATTAGTGTCTAAGAAGGGTGTAAAAAGAGCCCCACCCTTCGTGGCACTAATCTATTTCTTCCCACCAGAAAAGTTTGTGCGATTAAAAGTAGTAAAGGGAGCCCCTGCTTTTATGTCGCACTAACTTTTACCCTCCCAATCAATCTCCCCTGTTACATCTGCTACTTCAGCAAAGGATGTGAGCCCTTGAAAAACCTTGAGAACACCATCTTGTTGAAGGAAAACCATCTCCTGACTCTTGGCTTCTTTGCGAAGTGCCACAACTGTCACGCCTTGCGCGATCATCTCCTGAAGCTCAGGGGTGTTGCGGAAAAACTCATACATACCAAGCCGTCCCTTAAAACCAAATCCCCCACAAACCTCACAGCCAACTGGTTCGTAGATTTTGTAGTTTTCATACGGTTTCCGATCGATGCGCTTCGGAAGAACATCTAAGAAGTGCTGGATCTTCGCTTTCATCTCGTCGTTTATCTCGGCTGGCTTCTTACACTTCTCACACAGTTTACGGACAAGACGCTGGGCGATTACGAGACTCAGTCCTGGTCCAAGAATGGCTGGCTTTACCCCAAGATCGACAAAACGTGGCACGGCACCCAAGGCATCGTTTGTATGGAGTGTTGAGAAAACCAAGTGACCAGTTAAGGAAGCATTCATCGCAATTTCCGCCGTTTCCAAATCTCGGATTTCACCGACGAGAATAATATCCGGATCTTGCCTCAAAATTGCACGAAGTCCGCTTGCGAACGTGTATCCGGCTTTGGCATCAGTCTGGGTTTGGGAAATTCCCGGAAGATGGTACTCCACCGGATCTTCGATTGTAATCACTTTCATTTCTGGACTACTGACTGACCGTAAAAAAGTATAGAGTGTGGTGGTTTTTCCAGAACCAGTTGGACCGGTATTCAAAATAAGACCATTCGGACGATTCAGTTCGTGTCTTACAAGCTCAAGATCATCCGACCGGAAGCCAAGCTGTTCCAGGGTGACATTGATTCCAGACGGATCCAAAATACGCATAACGATTGTTTCTCCATACTGAGAAGGAATAATAGAAACGCGCATCTCGATATCTTTTTCCGCCAAGCGGATGGTAAAACGGCCATCCTGAGTTTCTGATTTGATGTTCAGCTTCAAGCCGGAAAGAAGTTTCACGCGGGTGATGATGTTTTCATAGTTCCGACTAGGAATAGAAAGAGAAACATCGTGGAGCACACCGTCAATACGATATCTGAAGCGAGCATCTTTTTCTTCTGCTTCTAGATGGATGTCGGAAGCGCGACTGACAATCGCACCAACAAGAATAAGTTCGAAGAATTGTGTAGTTTGAATGTTTTCAAAATCGATCGTGGCAAATTCTTTTTCCACGCCATGAAAATCTTTGAGTTTTGTTTTGATGGCATCAAACTGATCTTTTCCGACCTCAACATTCCCAGTAATCTCTTTCACCTCCTGAGAGATAAACCGGTACATCTTCCATACTTCTTCCAGGGCATCCTCAGAAACAGTGAATAATTTCACCTTGTGTCCTTTGTCTTCAATAACTTTTACAACCGCTTTTACTTCATCAGTTCGCGTGTCATAGGCGGCAACTGCGGCTTCGCCTGGTTTTGACTGGATCACCGCCACCTGGGCTTTCCGAGCTTGTTCTTCGGTTAAAAGCTTCAGGGCGTCGAGAGAAGTTGGGGCTTTCCGGACATCAACATAGCCAGTTCCGGAAGTAGTGGCACGCGACTGGGCGGCACGCTCCTCCGCATCGCGACGGATGTGAGCCACTTTTGCTTGAACATCTCGTGGTTGCATAACCATACCATCAAATTCTAGTTCTAAACGCTCTTTCTCACAATAAAGAAATTTAAAATATATACTGAAAATCCTATTTTACTGGGAACTATATACATGAGAACCCTAACTAGTGTTTTACGAATTAGCCCAATCCCTCCAATCTTTTTTGGTCATTCCTGACTGTCGTATCATGGTTTCTAACGTTCTTGGAATATAACAATCTTTAGGGACGTTTATTTCAACGATATGGTTAGTTGTTTTGTTTATATAGGCGTAGTGAGAACCCTTCCTCATCTCGTAGAAGATAAATCCTTTTTCTTTTAGAAAACTTACAACATCTCTCTCACTCCAATTAAACAAACCATTCGGCATTTAGGGCGTTGATACCGAAACAACTTGAGTGTATGGATTCCTCTGAAAATAGAAGGAAACATCATCTTGGCCTGTTTCTCTCAACGCTTCAAAATACTTATCCCAATACTCTTCTGGAGCATAGCGATTTAGAAGCTCGTCTGGCATATTTTCTTTTACAACAATATCTAAGTGAAGTTCAGCCGCCTCTTTAATACTCTCCATAAGCTGACCAGGGTCGTTTCCTTCTTCAACAATATCGAATGTCAAACACACTCCTATAAACTTATCGTTATCAGAATAAACAAGGAACTCTACTAGACCCTTCTCTTTTGTATTTTTCTCCCTTATCGGTGTCATTTTTTTAAACTATACCACACTTGATTAAGAAACTGTGAGAGCTCCTAATTTACTTCACCATGACCCTAGCTGTCAACTATGCTATGCCTCTAATTCCCTAGCCTAGCTTGACTCTTTTCTTTTTGTGTGGTATTAAATAAAAAGCAACATTAGCCCACAAACCCAATACATGTTGGCCCCAATAAGGGCTACAAAGGAGATGGCGATGAAAATCGACAGAATGAAACTGTGGCCGCTCTTCATGAGCGTCCTTCTCGCAGGGTGCACTTCATGGCACCGAGTAAGCAAGCCAGACGACTTCTTCAAGAATTCGGATCGGGCAATCACCTACACGGTGATCGCCGCCGCGCCGGTTGCCGAAGGCGACTTGGAGGAACCAAACAATCGAGGAGTCGGTGAAAGACTAAGCCCCGACGCCCTCTCCGATCCTCGAACTGGCCCTGGTCCAACACTCGAGAAAGACAGTCCGCCGGCAGATCAGCCGGAGAGTACAACCGAGGTGGCTCCACCGCCGGACATCTACTCAACTCGGCCACCTCAATACAGCGAGGCAGAAGTACTGCTCCCTGCTCCGGGAGTAGAAGAAGATTCTGAGGAAGGCCTCGGAACATTCATCAACTGGATCGTTCCACGCAGCACTATTCCGGTCTTCAACTCATCTGGATGCTTCCTTCAGATCACCGTCAACATCGACGAGAATCCTATCACGGTAGGACCAGCTGGCGGACGGTACGGAGTCGATGTCGGTGGTCTCGCCGGAAGTGAGAAGGTCATCGTTGCCGCCGGACAGTGCCTCAATCCTCAAAACCGATTGTGGTATCTCAAAGGATTCGCGAGCTACCGCGTCTGCGCGCCGACAGATGGCGCAGACCGAGCGAATCCCTGGTTCG
>JBBUHS010000072.1:0-1829 GCA_038055675.1 Patescibacteria group bacterium
GGTTCTCCGTCACAACGGAGAGATGGTAGGGCGGCAATCTTCTTGAAAAGGGAGTAGTCTCTACCTCCCGGAAGATAGAGTAGGGCCTCTCTCTTTAGATGGAGGGGGGGGAAACGTTTGGCGAGAAGTCTTTTCAGATCTACTACGCCCTTTAGTCTTTCAAAGGTAACCCTCCCTTTCCATCCTTGTTTACTTTCATATTCCCATATCCGGGCTCGTATCCACTGAGCGAAGTTAGTCAGATACCTTTGGACGATGGAGCTGTTCATCTCGGCCCAGTAGATGTCTGGTAGAAAAAGTGAATCCTCTGTCGAGAAGGTGACCGTGATGTAGCGCGGTATGAGGAGCCTCTTAGATTTCTGGAGGACTCCCCGCTGCCGACTGTTCCAATGATTGGTTTGTCGGCGGAACCAGTACTGATATCGAGCACCCTTCCAGCCAGCGACTCTACGATCCACCAAATACTGAATTGCTTGAAAGACTAGCGGAGCAACGACTTCGTACTGATCGGAAGTGAGGAGGAATCGTTTCTGGCGACTTCGGATGTGACAGTATCTCCCCCCAAAACCATAAGCCTTGTTATAGGGTCGGCCTCTCCAGAAACCAACTTCGAGCAGTGGAGCTTTTCCGAAGTATTCTCCTTGGTAGGTCCCTGGACCAATCACCGCTATTACTCCAAGGCGGCCGTTAGGATTCTCGTGAATTTCCACTTTCCCATCTGGCTCCACCAGAGTAATAACGAAGAGAGCTTCCCGCCAAACCAAACTGACTTGTTTGGCTATGATGGCGGGAATTTTTTCAGGACTAACACCCTGCATCATAGCCTCCTTCTTCTAGTGTGAGAGTTACTGAACACACCTTACCGCAGAGTGTAAAAAGGTGTCAATGAATGGTAGGAGGTGGTTACTAAGTCCTCTTGTTAACTTCTATAGATATTTTTTCTGCAAATTCAGAAAGATCCAGTGCCCCCTCTTGTCCACGATGGTAGTGGCGGATACTCACGGTTTTGCTTGTCTCTTCTTTTTCACCAACCACCAGAATATAAGGAATCTTTTTCATTTCCGATTCGCGGATACGCTTTCCAAGTGTTTCGTCGAGCTCGCTCATTTCAGCTCGAACACCAATTCCGCGAAGCATTTCTCTAATTTCTTCGCCATAACCAGCGAACTTTTCGCTAACGGGAAGAATAATAGCCTGAACAGGAGAAAGCCAGGTTGGAAAAGCGCCGGCAAAGTGCTCGATGATTACAGCCAGGAAGCGTTCGATGGAACCCATAATAGCGGCGTGAATCATCACAATTCGTTCTGGCTTACCATTCTCGTCGACGCAAGACAGATCAAAGCGTTCGGGCTGGTTCATATCAAGCTGAATAGTAGCCACCTGCCACTCCCGACCAAGTGAGTCATAGGCCATAAAATCGAGCTTCGGTCCATAAAAAGCCGCTTCGCCGATACTCTCAAAATAATCTGCCCTTTTTTCTTTCGCGATTTTGCGGAGAATATCTTCAACAAACTTCCATTTCTTCTTATCTCCTAAATATTTATCTGGTTGTCTAGGGTCGTGAAGAGAGAGTCGGACTTTGAGTTTTAATCCAAAAGTTGGATAAAATTCATGAATGATATCCCAAACCTTAAGGAACTCCTCTTCGACCTGGGACATTCGGCAAAACACGTGGGCATCGTCCTGAGTAAAACTACGAACGCGGGCTAAGCCCGATAGTTCGCCAGTTTGCTCGTCGCGGTAGCACATCGTGGTATTAGCATAGCGCTGGGGAAGCTCGCGATAACTCCACTGCTTTCGGGCGTAAATCTGAATGTGATGAGGACAGT
>JBBUHS010000073.1:0-3483 GCA_038055675.1 Patescibacteria group bacterium
CATCCTTGGTTTCCGTGGATCAAGAACGAAAACAAGGGTTGGATTACTCCTTCTTTTAATTGCCGTATCGGCTGGGCAGTATAGGACGCAGCAACAAGCAGAAGCGAGTGGCTTTATTGATGTAGATAGTTCTTATAATAGAATTTCTGTTGAAGAAAGGACCTTCCCAGGATTTGAAGCTCCTATGCGCGCAATGATGATTTCGGGTGAGCTTAACTCCGCAATGTTTTTAGACAGTAATGATCTCGCTCTACCCTATACTGAATACTATCGCCTTGCTCGCCATTTCACTCCGAAAATAGAGTCCACTTTAATGCTGGGAGCCGGTGGATATTCCTACCCAAAAGATTTTTTAGCTTCTTTTCCTAGTGCCACAATGGACGTTGTGGAGATTGATCCAAAAACAACGGAACTTGCCCGGAAGTACTTCAACTTAAAAGATAGCCCTCGACTCACCATCTATCACGAAGATGGTCGAACTTTTTTAAACAAGTCTCAGAAAAAATATGATGTTATTTATGGCGATGCTTTTAGTTCTTTCTATAGCATTCCCTATGAACTCACCACCAAAGAATCGGTGGAGCATATGTATCGCCTTTTGAATGATGGAGGTGTGGCTCTTATCAATATTATTTCCTCTCTCGATGGGCCAAAGGGAAAATTCTTAGCTTCTGAATATCGCACTTTCCGAGAGGTGTTTCCTCAGGTTTATTTATTTCCAGTCGATGATAAATCCCAGACCCTAAAGGTTCAGAATATTATGTTGGTAGCTATGAAATCAAACGACCCGCCAGCTTTAAGTAGCGATGACGCCGCACTCACTCATTATCTTACAAAATTATGGGTTGGGGTTTTGAGTAAGGATGCGCCGATTCTAACTGACGACTATGCGCCTGCCGATCAGTTTGTGGCTGCTATGGCTAACGATCGATAGACTTGAGAATTGGCCTTAGAAGGGCTATATTGGCTTGATACGGAGGGGTGCCAGACCACCGCCAAGGCGGGTCACCGCCTGTGGCGGGATCCCGCAAAATGCGGTGAGCCTCGCCAAAGGCGATGGGTGGTCCTAGTATATTTAGAAAATGGAGGGGTGCCAGAGTGGTCGAATGGGCCGCACTCGAAATGCGGTAGGGGAGAAATCCTCTCGTGAGTTCGAATCTCACCTCCTCCGCCAGATTACCAAGTTTGAACCGAATTAAATCTCAGAGCTTAATCAATAGAGTAGGAAACTCTGATATTCTCTCCATCCTGTTTTATCTTCCGAATTGTCATTCTACCTATCTTGCTTAGATTACTTACGTGTGTTCCACCACAGGGGATACCGAAGTCGCCATACATAACTACGCGGGCTGGTTTATCAGCCGGAATATAATCCGGAACGAATGCGCAAACGGAAGTCATTTCTTCTTTGGGCATAAATAATACTCTTGTTTCCGTTCCCTTCTGAACGATCTGACTACATGCGGTTTCTAAGTCTACTTTGAGTTTTTCTACATCCACGTTTTCTAAAGAGCCTGCATATTCCACGTATGGCCCATTCGGGAAGTGGTAGCCCTTGCCTGGCCTCCAACTAATCCCAAGCTGCTTCAAACCCATATCAACGAGGTGTCCGCCAGAATGTAAGCGGGTATGTAATTGTCTACGTTCGATATCAATAGAACAGGTTACCATTTCTCCTATTTTAAGTGCTTCGCTCTCAAACTTACCAATATGTTTAACAATTCCGTCCACAAATCGGACTTCTTCGACAACAAACTTTTTGTTTCCGCTTGAAATAATACCGGTGTCATACGGCTGGCCGCCGCCCTGTGGGTAGAATATGGTTTGGTTGAGAATCACGACTGTCTTTCTATCCTCAGTAATGACTTCAATAATTTGCGCATCGCAAGCATACTCGTTCATTTGTTCTAGATATAAAAGTTTTGTTGACATGATGTAAGTATAAGAGAGCATAAGTGAAAATAACAAGTGATTGTAATAAGAGCCGACTTGGATCGTCTTATATACCATGGGACACAATAAATTATTAGTAAAAATAGCTTTAGTTCTCAGAAATAGCAGAGGGGAGGTTATAGCTCGATTCATAAAACACGAATCAGTTTTTGCCCCAACGAGAGCAATACAAAACAAAAATGTTAAGGTGCGAGTGCGGCTTACTATGCCAGTCTCAAATAACTTCTCTTATCCTGCTATACTAAGGGGGTAGGATATGAGGCCATATGAACACACCCAAATTGGATACGTTATTATCTACTCGATTATCGCAGTAGGTATTTTTGTCGGCCTCCTGATTAACGTTGTGCCCGCCGAAGAGGAGTTATCTCCAGGACAGATTGTTTGGATTTTAAGCAGTATACTCTTCTTAGTTATTTTCTTTTTCTATAGGCTAAAAGTGGTTGTCGATCAGAACCGGATAAAGATTATTTTTGGTATCGGTTTTGTACATCGCTCCTGGCAGTTAAAAGATATTGTTACCACCGAAATCATTACCTGTCCGTGGTGGTATGGCTGGGGGATACACTTTACTCCTCACGGTACACTTTTTAACGTCTCGGGATCCAGAGCTGTGGCGCTCCGACTTTCCTCCGGAAGAACGGCGTTAATTGGTAGCGACGAACCGGAAAAACTCCAGGAAGCAATAATGACAAACAAGGGAAAATCCGTATAATTAAGTACTATGAAAAAGAAAAAGGAACTAACCTTCTGGGTAGTGATTGCGTTGGTGCTTGTGGGTTTGATTGGCTGGGGAATGGTAAATAGCTCTAGTCCTGGAAAACTCGATCAGTTTGCTCAATGTTTAGGCCAAAAAGGAGCTATGTTCTACGGCGCCTTTTGGTGTCCGCACTGTCAGAATCAAAAGAAAATGTTTGGTAACTCAGCTAAACTTTTGCCATACACCGAGTGCTCAACGCCAGACGGAAAAGGACAACTTGCCGTTTGTACAGAAAAAAAAGTGGCCAACTACCCAACCTGGAGGTTTGCTGATGGCACAGAGTTAACCGGAGAAGTACCCTTGAATCAGTTGGCTGAAAAAACTTCGTGTGTCTTGCCCGCATAATTAATGGCCAATTTTATCCCAGCGGTTAACCAGCTCGTCTCAAGTCTTGCGCTCGGAGGACAGATTATTGTCGCAGTTCTTCTACTCGCAGTTGTTTTGCGAGGAAAAGACAATGGCTCGGTTGAGTTTGTAGAAAAACACGCTATAAAACTGATCTTCGCTATTTCCCTCGGTGCAGTTCTCGTGAGTCTTTTTTACTCTAGTGTCGCCGGATTTGATCCCTGCTTCCTCTGCTGGTGGCAGAGAATATTTATGTACTCGATTTGTGTTATCTCTGGCCTCGCTGTTTTCAAGAAAGACGATAGCATTCTCGATTATTTAATTACACTCGCTCTTTTTGGAGGTCTGATAGCGCTCTACCACGTCTACCTTGAGTATGGCGGAGTGGCTATTATTCCATGTTCGGCCGATGCCGCCGCAAGTTG
>JBBUHS010000074.1:0-4245 GCA_038055675.1 Patescibacteria group bacterium
TGAAAATCGCGGTTATCGGACTATGAGCAGTCCGATCCCGCTGCCTCTCAACATTACATTTAGAGATACCAAGGTGTGTAATGTCTCCGAGAGCTTTTCAAATTATGTAAACCTCAAAGGAGGGATAGGGGAGGGGGTGTGTTAATATCATTACTATGAAGCGAAAAGGATTTTCTTTGGTTGAGCTTATTATATCAGTTGGTCTCGTGGTTATTATTGGTGGACTTGTCATCCGCTCCATTAATCCAGCGGGACAGATTTCAAGGGCTCGTAATCTGCAAAGGCAGGCAGATCTGAATACGATTTTGAACTCAGTTCGTTCTAATATTGCCGACAACCGAACCGGTGTTTTTTCTTGCGCCGCAGGCGATCTTCCTACATCATCAAAAAAAATGGCTTCGACCGGAACGAGTACGTATGATATCGCTCCTTGCATTATCCCAACCTATTTCACGACTATGCCCTTTGATCCGGTGGCCGCTGGAGCCCACTATACATCCAACACGGATTACGATACCGGTTACTATATTTCTAAAAGCACTTCGACTTCCAGTTCGACCAGCCAGTTTACCATCACCGTATCTGCGCCTTCGGCAGAGCTCGGGCAGACAATTTCTATTACGCGATAGTTGTCCCAACCTTGAAGCTTTAGCTTTTTTTGATATACTCCAAAACAGTTCACTGACGCTACCTACGAAAGGGGGTTTCCAGTGTCGAAGCGGTTTTGGTGGTTTGTGGCAGGGTGGTTGATCTCTATGCCATCCATGGTTTCGGCCGAGCTGGTGAGGGCGATTGATCAGGAGGCGCTCGTTGCGGTTTTGAAAGAGCGATTCCCGACAGTCGTCTCTGTGTCCGGTTCCTACAATTCGATCAGCCCGAATGACAAGAGGATACTCGATGAAGGTGCACTGAAGGCCTCGGACGTGAAGGCGAACACCCTGAAGCACTGGAAGGACATGGGAGCAACACTCATTCATCTAATCTGGATTAGTCCGACGGTTTTCGTCTACTATCCAGAGCAGGCGACTGGTCAGTACCCAGCGAACGAGGCAACTATGTTGGTCCTGCCCTACGTCAACCCAGACGGTGCTATCTACAATGAGTTGGCCCACAGACATGGATTGTTTCACCAGATGCTGGCTATCGGACGAGTCAGACTACCAGTCGAAGCAGAGGAACTGGTCCGGATGTTCAACCTATCTCCGGAAGAGTTAGCCAGCCTGAAGAAAGTGCCGGAATCCGAGGCAGTGACTTCGTCAGTTCTTTCTTCACAGGCATTCGTTCCGGCCGTAGCGGGACTTCTCTTTTTCATTTTCGTCCTCCGAGCTTGGACTAGGAACAAGAGAGAAGAGTTCGAGCTCATAGAGCCGGCTCGACCGGTGGTGGCGCCACCACCATCCCGAAGAGAGCGGCGGAGGGAGGAGTCTCTTCCTTTCCACTTTCTGAACTCAACCGCATCTTCGGTCAAGCTCAAACCTCACGAGATCGAGGAGCGGTGTGTGGGGATCAAGCGGGAGTTGGAAGAGCTTCGATCTGTGGCTGATGAAGAAGTGGCAATCACAGAGATCAATCTACTGATCCAGAGCTTCGACAACAAGCCGAACACGCCTCGTCGTCTTCGGATGGCCGAGCATGCCCTAGGGGAGGCTCGCAAGCTCACAGACATTGGGCCTGCTCTGTTTCCAGAACCGGAATTTACTCCGGCGCCCAAGCTTCGTCCCGTTGTGCGTTTTGAGGGCAGAAAAGAGCTCGTCAATCGTCTGAGGATCGATGACTTCCTCGATGGTCTGAACGCGGAGTGCGCGAAGACCATCCTCGTCATCCTCATTCATCCTGGTGCTCGTGATCCTTACTTTGGGTCGCATCGCATCTGGGGAAGACGACTTCTTCGAAGTTTGGAGGTCGCCGAGTTTTCCCGGGAACTTGCCGGGGAGACGATCGCCGGACTAGTCCGGACGGGAGTTGTCCTCAGAGACCCCTCTTCTCGGTCACAGTGGTACGAGGCGAGTTACTCGATTGCCCTGGTGGGCGATGGTTCGAGTGCTACTTCTCAGATCATCCGACAAGTGCTTGTCCTAAGAACAGAAGTCATGCAAGGCCTTCGGGCCGCTTAGCGAATCATTATGATTCGCTTTTTTATTCGCACACTAATACTCCGGGCTTAAGCCCGTGGAGGTTCATTCTCTAAAAACTCCAAAAGTGTTATTTGAAGAGGAATGAGAGCAAAAGGAGAGTAACGCATATCGGCATAAGCGCGAATGAGATTTCGGAGAAGGGGAATATGTTTTTCGGGGACGGCATGGGCGCTTAACGTTTTCAGTTTCTTGATTTCCTCATCAGTCATCTCGGACTGAAAGTCTTCTTCTAGGCGCGGACTGGCTTTTAAGGTAATAACTTTCCTAAGGTAGTGAATAAAGTCTTTTGTGAAACGAGTGAGGTCATGACCCTCCTCATTCATTTTTTCCAAGTACTGGGCTACTCCCTCCTTGTCATTTTCCAGGACAAGCTTGGAAAGCTCATAAATCTTCTTGGTGCCTACGCGGCCAGTGAGTTCTTCAACCAAGGCCAAGGTAACCACATCTTTCTTTTTGTCTTTCATGACCGAAGAGAAAGAACTCATCTGATCGAGAACTGACTCGGCATCACGGAGGCTTCCTTCTCCGAGGACAGCGATCAGTTCTAGGGCTTCCGGCTCAATCGCAATAGCTTCTTCTTCGACAATCCTTTTTAGTTTTTCAATAATCCGAGGTTTTGGAAGTTTCTTGAAAAGAAAACGCTGGGTGCGAGAGGTAATAGTTGGCGGCAGTTTTTCATACTCGGTGGTAGCAAGGATAATAGTCGTGTGCTGGGGAGGCTCCTCTAGCGTTTTTAAAAGCGCGTTTGCCGCTTCTCGAGTGAGCATATGAGCCTCGTCGATAATATAAACCTTATATCGGCTGGAGGTTGGAGCCACGCGGATATTTTCTTTTAAGTTTCGCATCTCGTCGATGCCACGATTAGAAGCGGCATCAATTTCAATGAGATCAATGGCGCTGGCGTTATCAATCTCAAGACACGACGAACACTCGCCACATGGCTCTCCAAGTTTTCTAAATTTATCGTCGGTATTTCTTTTCTCGCAGTTCAGGAGTTTTGCGACTAAGCGAGCCGTAGTTGTCTTTCCGGTTCCTCGAGAACCGTAGAAAAGATAGGCTTGTCCCAGCTTGTCTTCTTTGGCGGCATTCTGAAGGATTCGGATGTTTTCTTCCTGGCCAACTAGTTCGCTTAGTTTTTTTGGGCGGTATTTGCGGTGAAAAGCGAGAGCCATATGGGAAGGATTATAGGCTGATTTGTGCAGAGAAACAAATAGCGAGTGTATAACAGGATTATTATTTTCCTCGAGCGAGAAATTCTTGTCCGTGGCCGAAAGCTGTATTTACGGGAATGTTTTTGAGACAGAGGGGGCAGGACGTCTCGTCCCAGGAGGAGAGGGGAAAGCGCAGGGCAGAAAGAATAGGAATACCGTCTAGTATTTCAATTGAGCTTAGATGGCGGTTTAGTATGACAGCGAAGGCGATCGGTTGTATATCGTGAGTTTTGAGTACAGTAGATAATTTACGGAGAGAGTGTCCAGTTCGAAAGACATCATCGACAATAACAATTTTTTTACCTCGTAATTTTTCAAGCCCTTCCGCTTCATATGCAAAACTGCCATTAAATTTTTTACTTTCGACTGCTATGGCTTGGGGGAGGTAGGGAGTGAGGGATGAAGAGAGTAAGTTTCCGCCTTCCGCTGGTCCGGTTATAACTTCGGCTCCAGTAGGCTGTATTTTTTGAACTAAATCTTCGAGGAGTTTTTTCTTCAGATCCTCATTTTGTGGTTTATAGATGAGGTCAAAATCGAGGTAGTCTGAAAGATGTTCGCCGTTTGTTCCAACAAAGTGTCCATCGGACTGAAGAACTCCGGCCTCTTGGAGCATCGTTTTTGGATCTTCCATATCTATTAGGATATGTTTTATTACTACGAACCGTCAAAATTCTTTGATTTCAAGTCAGAATCTCCGTATAATAGGCCTATGATCCCGCTAGATATGAACCAATTATGCAGTACGCACCGATCAATAAGTTAATGATTAAAAAGAGTCGTTCTGGGGGAAAATCTAACAATAACGGAAACGACCCACGTTTCCTATCTCTAACGAGATTAAACTCATAGTCGGCCTTTTCTCTACTGCAGTCGTTATCGACGGCCTTTTTCTTTTTGCG
>JBBUHS010000075.1:0-9270 GCA_038055675.1 Patescibacteria group bacterium
AGCGATTGATGAGGCAGTAAGAAAAGCGCCGAGTGTGTGGGTCAGTTGTCGGCCGATGGCCGCGGGAACAATAATTAAAGCCCCGACGAGAAGAGCTCCAAGAAATTGGAGAGCAACAAGAATGGTGAGGCTGAAGATGAGAAGGTAAAAAAGATTGAGACGATTGATGTTGATTCCGTTTGTAGTAGCGAGTTCTGGAGAAAAGAGACTGAGGATCAGTTGGTCTTTATAGGCAAGAATAAAACTGATGATAATTGCTACTGCTCCTAATCCAAGCAGGAAGCCGGTAGTATCAAGGGGAGCAAATCCCCCAAACAGTGCTTCAATCAATTCCTCTTCCGGAGTGAGCAGGGTACCGATAGCAACCGAGGCTACAAAGATAACACCAATAGTTGTTTCCGTGGAAAGGTTGGATGATTTTTGGAGTTGCCAGATCACAAGTGTTCCGAAGAAAAGGGCGATCGAGCCGCCAACGAGGGGATTGGTATTAAAAAGAAAAGCCAGTCCTAGTCCAGGAAGGGCAATATGAGAGATAACATCGCCAGCAAGACTCATTCGCTTCATGAGGGCGAAACTGCCAACCAGGCCAGCGGCCACGGCCACGGCTAGAGCGAGGACGATTGCGTATAGTTCACCGTTTAGCATCATGTTTTTTATGAATGTGGTCGTAGTATTCCATTGAAGCTCCAAAAAGTTGTTTCAGATTTTTTGAACTCAAAACTTCCCGTGGTTCGCCAAAAGAAAGCATCTGTTTATTGAGCGAGAGGACTTTGTGGATTTTGTGATACACCATGCTGAGGTCATGAGAAACAATGATCACCGTCAGCTGGTACTGCTTTTGCAGGCGGTGAATAAGTTCGTAGACGTGCTCTTCGGAAGGCTGGTCAAGACTGGCTGTTGGTTCGTCGAGAAGAATCACCTGGGGGTTACCGAGAAGAGCTAGGGCGATCAGGCCTTTTTGAAACTGTCCACCGGAAAGATGACCCACGGGAGTTTGGAGAGCCTTTTCACTAAGACCAATAATCTGGCAGACCTGGGCACATTCTTTCTCTTCTAGCTCAAGAACTCGGGCTTTAGCCTGAAGGAGATCAGCAAGCGTTATCGGGAGGTGTCGGTCGGCATCAATTTTCTGGGGAACATACCCAATCTTTATGTTTTTTGCCCAGCGTATTTCGCCCGCATAGGGGATTAGCCCCAGGAGTGCTTTTAAAAGGACTGTTTTTCCGGAACCGTTAGGTCCGATAATTGCTAAACTTTCTCCAGGCGCAAGAGTAAAACTAATTTTTTCAAGAACAGAATTATCTTCTAAAGAAACGTTCAGGTTTTTTACGGAGAGGACTGACGGCATTCTTTTATTATAATTCAGCCTTATTGAAGATGCAAACTTTTCGCACCTATTTTTTTTGAATAATAAAAAACCCTCGAGAGAGCTGGCGCTCAAATCTCGAGGGGTGTTGCACGCGGTGTCGTCTGGCGACGAACGGCGTTTGTTTCGGTAAGGAGGTGGTGCGGATTATTCAGTCCGGCTGAGCGGGTGGCGAATTCTTCTTCGCCGCCTCAGCCGCTCTCGCTTCAGCCTGCATTTTCATCGCCCGAACGAGCCGATGAAAGTGGAGGAGTGCGACGTACTTGTCGTGCGGGAGCTTCTCCTGCACGTCCGGCCGGCTCTTGTTGAGGTCACCGACGGTGATGGTGACCTTATGGGAAATCGCCGCTGCGACCTCTTGCTGGCAGTGACCGGCGCCGGCGAGGGCACTGATCCTGTAGTCCCGCACCTTGATGCGAGCAGCTCCTGGCCACACCTTGTGACCCTCGAGCTCCTGGAACATGACCTGCATGCCGACCTCTCCGTTGCCCTTGGCGAGGACCTCGAGCAGGTTGCCGTCCGTGTTCTCGAGAATCAGGTGTCGCATCGCCCGTTCCTCCACCTGCTGGGCGGCCTTGAACTCGCGGAGCTTGGCTTCCAGGAGGCCCATCACGGTCTCGGCGCCGGGTATGTCGGTCGAAACCAACCCGATCTTCCGCTTGCCATTCGACTGCAGGGGCGCGAACTGGATCGAGCCGATCTGCTTGCCAGTCGTGTTGCCGAGATAGAAGAACTCGAGGTCGAGGCCGGTCTGGACGATGAGGTCAATGCCGATCTGATTGGAGGCGAACCCTTTCTGGCTGAGCGGTTCGCACATCGCACGCATCACGGGCAGGATCTGCTGGATCCGGGCGACGGGGTACTGCCGGGTCTGGGGGTCGTTGAGGGCTTCCACGATCTCAGTGAGACCTGCTCGCACGCCGCCGCCGAATTCCTCATAGCGGTAGGCGTCGGCGACGATCGGGGACATGTCCACGATTGCCGCGATCATGTTCTCGATGTTCTGCTCCTTGCCGTCCGCCACTGCCGCCTGCTCCTCTTTACTGGGAAGCTTCAGGCTGGTGCGCGTGTACGTCCGGGGACCCTTGGGGGCTTCGGACGGCGTTGCGGCGACCGGATCCTTGGGAACTGCTCTCAGGTTTCTCTGTGCCATGATGAAGTCTCCTCTCCTTGAACGTGAAACTGATTCCATGTTCCCTTCAGGCCTCTTTGTTACCCGAGTAGGTCTTGTCCTTTTTCCTCAGCACATCTTAAATTTACTTACCTCCTTTCCGATATACGGTTGTGGGCAGAATGCCGGAACTGTTTCTCGTTATAAACTAAAAAGATTGCTATGTCAATACCATACAAATATTTGACATATTATAGTTTTACTGATATAAGCTTATCAGCATCAAGATAACTAAATCGAGGCAAGGTAGAGGCTGATTAGATAACCCACAACCAGAGGAAAGGAAGGGTAGAACGATGTTGTATGTTAGTGATTTGGGAACGGTTACGGTGAAGACGAAGTACGGTGAGCGGGCGACCACGATCACCCAGAGCGGCAAGGCGACCTACGCCCAGCTCCAGGTGAACGAGGATCGTCTGACGCACATCGTGATCGAGGTCGAGGTTTCCAGCCTCGCTCTCGGCGCCAAGGTTTTCGCCGTCTTCGGTGGGCAGGCCGTGGAGTTAGAGAACACCTTCCAGTTCACGGTCCCGATCGACTGGGACGGAGAGAAGCCGCGGACGCGCTCGCTCGGACGAGACAACCTCGATGTCGTCATCCTTCTGCCCAACGGCGAGTTCATCGACGTCCAGTGTGGCGTCGTGACCGGGATGGGCCGGTTCGTCCTGACCGCCCAGCAGGTCTGGCGGGGTCTGGTCGTCAGGACCCGTGACGAGGGGAACAGGGTGGTGAGCCAGTACGTCGCCACCGACCCGATCCACGCCTTTCCAGGATCCGACTACGGATCCATCTGGCAGTCGATGGCAGAGGACGTCATGCGGCACGCCGAAGAGATCGGCGCCAGCGACCAGAAGTCGCGGGCGAAGGTCGCCGAGTGGCAGCCGCCGACGATCAGTGCCGAGCCGGACGAGCGTGGCTACTACGAGGCGGTCGTGTACTTCTTCAACGTGGTCAGCGGTACGGGCTATGTGGCCAACGCCGACGGCAAGCGCCACTTCGTCCACTTCAGCTCGGTGCTGAACCCTACCGACCCCACGGTCCCGGTCCTCACGCCCATGACGGTCGTGAAGTTCCGTCCGGGCACCGAGCGTGGCCGCGCCATCTGCAAGTCGGTGAAGATTCCCGACCAGCAGGAAGTCGCCGCCGCCTGAGTCTCAAAAACTCGTCGAGTAGTTTAACTCGATCATTCCCCCAGAAGCAGAAAGGAGACTTTCAAACGCTTCTGGGGTTTTTCACTTTTAGGCTACAATGAAGAAGTATTTTCTGAATTTTTATACTTGACTAAACTAGTTTTTTGTTACAATATGTGGTGAGCAGTGAAGCACCACACCTTACGACACGCATTATGAAGCCAGGCAAAAAAAGGAAGAGAGGGCATATGTACCCCGTGCTTTTCAAGAATCAGAAGATTCGAGTTGGGAATGCTCAGATCGATGCCACTGTGATTGGTCCTCGGATGCGACGGCTTTGTCCGGCAGTGATTTTCATTCACGGTTGGCGGAGCAAAAGCATTCAACACTACCGTGATCGGGCGGCAGATCTCGCCGAGCAGGGCATCGTTTCTCTCGTCTTCAGTTTGCGGGGTCACGGTGAAAGCGATGGCGATCAGAAGAAGGTTACGCGAGCCGACCACCTGAAAGACGTTCTGGCCGCGTACAATTTTCTTCAGGAAGACCCTCGCGTCGACAAGTCGCGGATCGGGGTTTTCGGGACGAGCTACGGCTGTTACTTGGCCATGCTCCTTTCGAAATATAAGAAAGTCTCGTGGCTGATCCTTCGGGCTCCAGCTCTCTATCGCGACAGTGGGTTCAATCTTCCCACCGACCGAGCGGTTAAAGCTCTTCGGGGTTATCGCCGGCAAAAAGTCAACGCTGGTCGAAACTTGGCACTGAGTACTCTTCGCGATTTTTCTGGTGACGTACTTGTGGTTGCCGGAGAGGCCGACGAGGATGTGCCTCAGCGCACGATTATGAATGTGCTCGAGGCGTGCCAGGCGGCTCACTCGGTCGAGTGTGTTGTCGTTCGCGGCGTCGATCACCAGCTTTCCGAACAGGTCTGGCGCAACCAGGTGAATGAACTGACTGACCGCTGGATTATCGAGCGGTCCAATCCCAATACCCGGAAGGCGCGTTAGCGTTTTTTCCGGGTTTCTTTTTATAGATAGAAAAGATTAGAGTTATAGACACTAAGACATGGACAAAGTTTTATTCGAAAAATGGCGTAAATACATTCCCGATCTCGGAGAGGCTTTGCGGCGTATGGAAGAAAAAAACATTATCGCAGTTGGTGTGGCTCCATATCCCAGAATTATTCCATCGGTTTTTCTCGACCATTATCTTATTTATTCGGTGAAAGACGCGGCAGACATAGATGTTCTTAAAAAATACGCAAAGATTCTTTGTCTTGAAGAAAAAAATCCAAAACTTGCCAACAAGGTTCAGGCGACCGGGTACCTTTTAAATAACTATGCCTTCCAGGGATTTTTGAAGGCTCAGCGATATCCATTTCGTTTGATGTTTTATCAGACTACAAAAAAAATTGTTGAAACACTCGAGCGACTCCAGCTTCCATGGATTGGAAACCGACCGGAAAGTTTTGAGAACGTTGTTTTAAAGGGGGATTTTCGTGACCTCGTAAAGAAATTATCCCTTCCGTCTATTCCAGACTGGCGATTATCCCGAGATGAGTTTCTTGGAAAATCATTTCAGGAACTGTGGGATCACTGGGGTCGGACGCCGGTAGTCCAACGTGCCGATTTTGATGTTGCGGGGGAGATGGGAACATTCTTTTTAAAAACGGAAGCTGATTGGCAGTTGTGTCACGAAATGCTTTCTAAAGATACCCGATATACGACCGTTACGATTTCACCATTTATTACCGGAAACTCTCTCTCGATGCTCGGATGCATTACCCGACAAGGAGTGCTCAGTTCGACGCTACAGTTACAACTCATCGATGTTCCTGAATCTCTCCATGGCCAACCAGCGACTGGAGTTTTTCTTGGTCATGACTGGGGTTTTCAGGACTGGCCAGAATCTGTTGAGCGCACTGCTCAGGACGTTGTGGAAACTGTTGGACGCCATTTAGCGACACAGGGATTTAAAGGAATTTTTGGTATCGACTTTATTTACGACACCACCACAAAAGAAATCTTCCCGATTGAGTGCAATCCTCGGTTTACTGGCGCATTACCAATCTACTCTTTAATGGTAATCGCCAACGAAGTTCCACCAATGGAATTTTTCCACATTCTCACCCATCTCAATCTCGATATTCCTTTTGATTTTGAGTCGGTGAATCGCGGTCTTAAAAAACGTCGCCCAGTAGCTCATATTTCGCTAACCCCGAAAGGAGCATATCAAATGAAGTTTTCTTTGCCCGCCGGTATTTATTCTTATGATCCAGTAACGATGGACATTCAGTTTCAACGGCCGGGTGCATTTTTATCTGATTTTAAGAAAGATAATGAATTTATGCTCATTGATTCTTTGCCGAGAATTGGAGGAAGAATTATTCAAAACGTTCCACGACTGTGTAAACTAATCTTTCCGCGAACGATTGCTCACTCGTCATTCGAAATAGATAAGGAAGTCGGCCGATTGATCACGGCACTTTCAACAGCGCTTAGAAAAAATCAGGTTCGGCCAGACAGCGAAGAGGCAGTATCTGGAGGCTCGGAAGAAGCTTAATTTTCTAGAAGTTGTCATTTAGGCATCTTTCTCTGTAAGATAGGGATACTATGATCCGTTCGACAGGCTCAGGACAAGCGCGCTCTACGACCGAAGAAATCAAGTCCAAGCTTGATATTGCCGACGTTCTTCGGGGATATTTAACGCTCCAGCCGGCTGGAAAGAACTTTAAGGCACTGTGTCCGTTTCATCACGAGAAAAGCCCTTCATTTATTGTTTCGCCCGACCGGCAGACCTGGCACTGCTTCGGTTGTTCTTTGGGTGGCGATGTTTTTTCTTTCGTGATGCGGCACGACAACCTAGAATTCGGTGAAGCCTTGAAGATTTTGGCCGAAAAAGCCGGAGTAGAGCTGAAGCGGATGAGTCCGGCTGATTATGAGCAGTTTGGACTTTTATATGACATCAACGACGAAGCGCGCCGATTTTTCAAAAATCAGCTTCAGAGTGCTGAAGCGGCTAAGGAGTATTTGCGGTCGCGCGGTTTAACTGAAGAGATAATTGAAGAGTTTGATATTGGTTGGGCGCCGAATCTGACCGATAGCCTGACCGTTCATTTACTGAATCACAACTTTCGTCCTGAGGCGTTGATTAGAGCAGGACTCACATTTCGAAATACAAATGGAATGCATCTCGATCGTTTTCGTGGTCGCATTATGTTTCCGATTCATAATCATATGGGAAAGGTGGTTGGATTTACCGGTCGCATTTTACCGCAGTTTGATACTGGCGAGATGGGGAAGTATGTGAACACTCCGGAAACGCCAATATTTGTGAAGTCACGTGTTCTCTACGGCCTTCATAAATCAAAAGGAGCTATCCGTGATCAAGGAAAAGTACTTTTAGTTGAAGGACAGATGGATTGCTTGATGGCGCATCAGGCAGGAATAAAAAATGCAGTGGCAACTTCTGGAACGGCGCTCACGTTGGACCACCTAAAACTACTCAAGAAATTGACTGATCAGTTGATTTTGAATTTCGATAATGATGAAGCCGGTATTCAAGCTGGGGAACGCGCTATTGACTTAGCGACCGCGAATGACTTTAATGTAAGAGTTGTTAGATTCGCGCCAGGCACTTACAAAGATGCCGCCGAAGCAGTTCAGGCTGACCCTCCGGGGTTTCTGAAACTCATCGAACAGGCGGTGCCGGCGATTGAATTCTACTTTATTCGTTATCTCCCTTCGGGCCATACGAGCGCGTCTGGGAGTTCTCATATACTTGAATTAAAAAAAGGCGTGCGGACGGTTTTAGGGAAGATTAAAAATCTATCGAGTTCGGTAGAGCGGGATGCCTGGCTTCGGGAGTTAAGTCACCGAGCCAGTATCGATGTGCCAAATCTTCTTGAAGAGATGAAGCAGTTGTCTCCGGATTCTAATCCTAGAGAAAGGCGAGAGGAAAAGATTGTGGCGGAAATCGCCCCAAATCTAAAAACTCTTTCTCGACGCGAGCTCATCGGTCTCCATCTTCTCTCAGCGGCAGTGACTCTTGATAAGCTGGCGGAGATTAAGGAGAGTCTCCACTATTTACCAAAAGAACATCAGGAGATTTATGAATTAATTCAGAAGGGGGAGAAACAGTCGATCGATCCGGGGCAGGACGAGATTTTAAATACAATTTATTTTTTCCCATCAGCCGGAGTTGAGGAGAAAGATTTAGTGGAATTAGCCAAACAGCTAAAGGGGGAGTTTCTGAAAGAGCATCGTAAGAAGTTGGAGTGGTTGGTTAAGAATGCGGAGCGAAGTGGTGATGAGACCTCCCTCCGAAAGGCGCTCGAGGAACTAAAAGAATCGTGGAGCTTATAACTGAATATATGAAAAAACAAAAAAAGAAGGTTGTTAAAAAAGTGAAAAGAGTGCAGAAAAAGAAGGTGAAAAAAATCACCAAGAAAAAAGTTGTCTTAAAAAAGAAGAAAAAGCTCCAGAAAGTAGCTAAGAAGAAGATCAAGAAAGCCGCCAAAGCTACAAAGCCAGCATCCCGCAAAGTTCAGAAGGGGGGTTCGAAGATCGATGAAAAAGCTCTTGCGGAGCTCATCGAGCGGGGCCGACCACGCGGCTTTGTTACCGACAACGAAATTCTCTACTCCTTCCCTAAAATAGAAGACAATATTGTTCTTCTTGAAGAGATTTATGATCGGCTTGATAAGGCTAATATTAAGATTATTGAAACCGGCAGTCTCCTTGACCTGAATTCCAAAGAGAACGAAGTCTCTCAGAAGGAGATGACTGAAGCCGTTCGTATTGAAGGCGACGTGCCAGACGCCGTGCAGGTTTATCTGAAGGAAATTGGTCGCACGCCGCTTCTTACAAAAGACGAAGAAAAAGATCTGGCCAAGCGCGCCGAGAAAGGCGATGAGGAAGCCCGGCAGGCTTTGATGAAAGCGAACCTTCGCCTTGTTGTTTCCATCGCCAAGAGATATGTAAATCGAACTCCGAACCTGAGCATTCTTGATCTTATTCAGGAGGGAAATATTGGTCTTTCTCGGGCCGTCGATAAGTTTGATTACCGAAAAGGATTTAAATTCTCAACCTATGCCACCTGGTGGATTCGACAGGCTATTACTCGTGCCTTGGCTGATTTTTCACGAACCATCCGTATTCCAGTTCACATGGTAGAAACAATGTCGAAGTATACTCAGGCTCGTCGCGCCCTCCTTCAGGAATTGGGTCGTGATCCGCTACCAGAAGAAATCGCGGTTGAGATGGGTATCGACGTTGATAAGGTTCACCAGATTCAGAAGATTTCCCAGGAAGTTCTTTCGATTGAAGCGCCGGTGGGGGACGAAGAAGACTCAACTCTCTCTGATTTTATTGCTGATGAGAAAAATATCACTCCCGCGCAGAACACTGCCCGTTCGCTCCTCCAAGATCTGATCAAGGATATTATGAACGACTTAAGTGAGCGCGAGCAGAAAATTCTCTCGATGCGTTTTGGTCTCGAGGACGGTGTGACCCATACCCTAGAGGAAGTTGGAAAAGTTTTCGGTGTTACTCGTGAGCGTATCCGTCAGATTGAAGCCAAGGCTCTGGAAAAGATCCGCGAGCATC
>JBBUHS010000076.1:0-1150 GCA_038055675.1 Patescibacteria group bacterium
CTATACTACCTGGGGAGAAAACGCTTCCTTAAGCTATGAAATTGCCATGACAGGGGAAGGAGCCAACGTTACTAAATTTTGCCTTCAGTGTTACACCAACATTCATGATATGGAGTACTCGGAATATTCCTTAACTTCGTCATATCTTTTCGGATGTATTTCTTTGAGAAATAAACAGTACTGCATTTTGAACAAGCAGTATTCCAAGGAGGAGTACGAAGCACTTATTCCCAAAATCAAAAAGCATATGGACGATATGCCGTTTACGGACAAAGGGGGAAGGGTCTATCGGTACGGAGAATTTTTCCCCATGGAGTTTTCTGCCTATGCTTATAACGAGACTTTAGCCCAGGAACATTTTCCGCTTACAAAAGAACAGGTTTCGACTTCAGGCCTTCGCTGGCAAGAAGTAGAGAAAAAGTACCACACCGTTACGCTGCCACATTCTGAGATTCCCGATGACATCAGAAATATTGATGACAGTATTCTGCAGCAAGTTATTGGGTGTTTGGACGAGGGCTCATGCAATCATGGGTGTACTGGGGCATTCCGTCTTATTTCTCAGGAACTGGCATTTTATAAAAAATTTAATCTGGCTTTGCCCCGACTGTGCGTGAACTGCCGACACTACACCCGTATTGCCCAGCGCAACTCCATAAGAACGTATGAGAGTCAGTGTCAGTGTGGCGGGGAAACTTCGGGAAATGGTGTTTATAGAAATAATACGGCGCACTCCCACGGCTCCCTCCGATGTTCAAATAAGTTTGAAACTTCCTACTCTCCGGCCCGATCGGAAATCATCTACTGCGAAGCTTGCTACAACAGTGAAGTTGTATAAATTAGCTGTCCCGCCCCGGCGGGCTATAACGCCGAGGTGGTATAAAAAGACTCAGGGTGGTTCTGAGTCTTGGGGTTCAGGCTTCTCGGAGGGCTTGAGAGAGGAGGCCGCCTGGTCAAGACGAGTCGCAATTCTCTTGAAGAGTTTGCTCACTCGGACAAGGATCCAGGCGACGATCACGATCCCGGTAGCCTGTTGAGGCGCCGCGGTAGGAAGGATTCCCCGAGACAGATCTTGGAGGCTCGGGGCGTAGGAAGGGGGCTTTAGTCTATTTCGTTCTGCTTCTCGCCTCGCTCGCGCCTCTTCAATGAA
>JBBUHS010000077.1:0-1553 GCA_038055675.1 Patescibacteria group bacterium
AACACTCCGGGTGGATCGGTGACCGCTGGTCTTGCGATTTATGACACGATTCAGCACATCAAACCGGATGTTTCGACGATTTGTGTCGGCGTGGCCGCTTCGATGGGTGCCGTTCTTCTGGGAGCTGGAGCCGACGGAAAGCGTATGGCCCTACCAAACTCAGAGATACTTTTGCATCAAGTCATGGGTGGTGCCGAAGGACAAGCAACCGAAATTGAAATTGCCGCCAAGCAGATTTTAAGAGTAAAGCATCGTTTGAACGAGATTATCGCGCATCACACCGGCAAGAAGCTCGATAAGATTGAAAAGGATACCGATCGGGATTTTTGGATGACTCCACATGAAGCCAAAGATTATGGCTTGATCGACGAGATTATTAAAAAGAGAAAGTAATCAAAGATCACTCAGAAACGCCGCTTTCTCCAAGCGGCGTTTCTGTTACAATGAGAGAAATGAGTAAAGAAGAAAAAATTGAACAGCTTTTAACGAGAGGAGTAGAGAGTGCGGTTAAAAAAGAGGCCTTAGAAAAAGCCTTGAAGGGGAATAAAAAGCTCCGAGTAAAGTTTGGTATTGATCCGACTGCTCCCGATCTTCATTTGGGCCATGCGGTCGTTTTACGGAAACTGCGAGCCTTCCAGAATCTCGGACACAATCTAGTTCTTATTATTGGCGACTTCACCGCTCAGATTGGGGATCCAACGGGGAAGAATAAAACTCGGCCGCCCTTAACCGAAAAGGAGGTGAAGCAGAACATGAAGAATTATCTAAAAGAGGCAGGGAAGATTATCGATCTCAAAAAAGCTGAGGTCCACTACAATAGTAAGTGGCTTAAAAAGTTACAGGGTGGAAAACTGATTCAGCTCTTGAGTCTCATTTCTGTTCAGCAGATGATGGAGCGTGATGATTTTTCTAATCGTATGAAAGCAGGGGAGACGATACGGATTCATGAACTGCTTTATCCAGTGATGCAGGGATACGACTCGGTAATGGTAAAGGCTGATCTTGAGTGCGGTGGCAGTGATCAGACTTTTAATTTACTTGTCGGCCGTACCTTAATGGAGAAGTTTGATATGAAACCGCAGAATGTTTTAACCACACCACTTCTTGAGGGTCTTGATGGCGAGAAAAAAATGAGTAAGTCTCTCGGAAACTATATTGGTCTTAGCGAAGCGCCTGATCAGATGTTCGGAAAGATTATGTCTTTACCAGATAGCTTAATGAAAAAGTATTTTGAACTGTGTACCAATCTTTCTGATTCGGAAATAAAAAATATTTTTAGTGGTTCGCCACGGGATGCAAAGGTGTCGTTGGCCTATCAAATTACCGCTTTGTATCATGGAGAAAAAAAAGCAAAAGATGCTCGAGATAAATTCGATCGATTGTTTTCTAAAAGAGAAGTTTCAGAAAAAGATTTCAGTACGATTTCTGAAATAGCTGGTGGAAATAATGTTATATATGTTGTTGAAAGTAAGGTGGCAAAGAGCAACAGTGAAGCTCGTCGACTAGTAGAACAGGGGGGATTAGAAGTAAATGGTGAGAAAGATAGAAGTCTC
>JBBUHS010000078.1:0-2040 GCA_038055675.1 Patescibacteria group bacterium
CCGGAACTGGCGCCACCCCTGTTGTTGCGGAAATTGCCAAACAGATGGGAGCCCTAACCCTCGCTTTTGTGACCAAGCCATTTACCTTTGAAGGGGGACAGCGTGAGCGAATTGCCCAGGATGGTATTATGCGGCTTAAGGACAAGGTGGACGCGTTAATCGTTGTTCCCAATGACCGTATTTTCACCATTATCAGCAAGGATACACCTATCGTAAAAGCATTTGAGGCTATCGACGATGTACTTAGGCACGCGCTCCAGGGTATCGTTGAACTTGTGCTTACTCCGGGCATGATCAATGTTGATTTTGCCGACGTCAAAGCCATCCTTCAGGACGCCGGATCGGCCATCGTAGGAGTTGGTATTGCGAGTGGTCAGGATCGAGCTATCGCCGCAGTGGAGCAGGCGCTCCGTTCGCCGCTTCTTGAAGTAAACCCTGAGGGTGCCAAGGGAATCCTCTTTGGTATTTCTGGACGTGACTTAAAAATGAGTGAGGTAAACGATGCCGCAAAGTTGGTGGCACAGACTGCCGACCCGGCCGCTCGGATTATTTTCGGTGCTTATCACGACAAACACCTCAAGGAGAAACAGTTGAAAATTACCCTTATTGCCACTGGTTTTAATGGGGCGGGCACGCAGCCAGGATCTTTATTTGATAATAAATCAGATATGATTCGTCAGAGTTTTGGTGATATTACTCCACTTGATCGAATGATAGAGAAAACTCCAGAAAAGAATTTGAGCCTTGGATTCGGAGACGTAGAAGGCCCACTACCACCAAAGGAAATGAAGAAGGCGGCACCAGATTCATCAAAAAAGAAAGATGAGGATGTCTGGGATATCCCGACCTTCCTTCGAAAAAAGAAACGATAAGTTTTTTATTCTAAAACGACCAGCTACTGCGTTATAGTTTCCACTCCGCCCTCGCGGTACGTTTTAGTACCGCTCGATTGCGGGGTTCAACCAAGCCTTGTATCTAGTCGTTTAAAAATAAAAAAGAAAAAGCAAAGATCAATTACTATCTTCTTCCGGCCCCTGGAGAAGATTCGGTTCAATATTCATAGTTTCACCGCTGATCTTCATTACATCTTTATCAATCTTCTTGAATTCCTTAGAGGCTTGATTGTACATACTGACTGAAGTGCCAAGATGCTTTCCTAGTTTTTGGAAGTAGTCATCATAAGTCACAAGATGTCTTCCGAGATTCCCGACATTTTTCAAAATCTGCTCGGTAGATTTTTGAATATTTGCCTGACGCATTCCCTGAAGAACGGTCTGGAGATAGGCCAAAAATGAGGTGGGAGAAACGATGATCACTTTCTTTTCCGAAGCGGCATAAGAAACCAAGTCTCGCGCTGTCACAGACCCAACCTTATTGATCAGAAGATCGTAGTAGAGAGCCTCGGATGGAATGAACATAAAGGCAAACTCCATAGTGTCCTCAGATGGCTTAATGTACTTTGATGTCTCGTCGATACGGTTTTTAAGATCCTGCCGCAGCGCTTCTTCATATCGCTTTCGTTCGGTTTCATCGGAGGTGTGAAGAAGCCGATTATAATTCTCAAGGCTAAACTTTGAATCAATAGGGATAATCTTTTCCTGGTAAAAAACGACCGCATCAACGATCGTTCCATCTTTGAAGGGGTATTGTATCTGATAGCTACCGGGCGGAAGAACATTACTAAGGACAGTTTCGAGGTAGTACTCACCCAAGATGCCTCGCTGTTTGGGGTTTTTGAGAATATCCTGAAGGTTTTTTAACTGTTCGGTTACGTTCATGACCTGTTTTTGCCCTTCGTTCACTCGGGTTAGTTCCTGAGTAATCTCCCGAATAATCTTTGTACTTTCTCCAAACTGGGTTTGGACAATGCGGCTTGATTCGGTCAGTTTTGAATCAATCGTACGAGCGAGCTCATTAATGTGGGTCTGAAGCATTACAAAAAGCTGGTCATGAGGTTTAGATGACCGTTTCCGTGAAAGAACCAAAACGAGGGCAACAACCAAGATGGCAATGATGATGAGATAGGCTAACTCCATAAAA
>JBBUHS010000079.1:0-7294 GCA_038055675.1 Patescibacteria group bacterium
AAATGATAAAAAACTAAGCGGTGAACTGCTTTGGCCCCTTTTTTTATTCCCTCCTCCTGAAATCTTTTTTGATATCTTTACTCCAGCGCCATAATAAGGAATAGCCACAAAAAAAGACTTGGTCATAATCGGGTTTTCCTTCACGAAGGACTGGACAAACTGCCGGTACTCCGAGATCTGACTCTGAAGAAGCGGTGAAACTTCTTCGTTTTGTCGTTTTTCGAGATTCGAAAGGTATTTTTGAACATTTACTTTTCGAGAGTGAACAACAATCTGAATAGGAAATCCGAGACTGTTTAAAAAACGCTGATAACTAGCAGTCAGAACGTTCTGCTCAGTCTCTGGTTTTAGAGAAAAGTTTGTTCCACCAACCATCAAAACCTGCACCAAACCACCATTTTTTAGGATAATAGTGTTGTGATGGATCTCTTCAATGGCCAGGAGGTTCAGACTGTTCGACGGCGTATCAAGAGGCATGTTCTCAGTATACCGTATTGTTTCGATCTGCTAAATAGAACCTAGTTTAGTTCTAGCGGTAGTCGATGCGTCGGGCAGCTTGGCGTTCCCCACTTAATTTTCTAAAGATTTTATACTGTTCTTTTTTGATCGTTTCTTGAGATGCTCCCTCGGGAGACTTCTTTAGAGCCTCTTTCTTCTCGCTTGTTTGGAGATCTCTCCAGGTTTGCTTGAGGGCCATGCCAAGAATAATCTTTTCGAGAGGAGAACCCTGAGGGGCAAGAACTTTAAGTTCACTATCTTTATCGGTGTTTTTTTGCCCTTCTCTTTGCCAGACATAGTGTTGCGGCCGCCAGAAGTAACGGACATAGGCCGTTCCGATTCGGATCATGTCCTGGCCTTGAATCTTGACGAAGCCAACGACCAAAGCAATTGACACCAGAACAATTGAAAAGAGAACCCAGGCGACAATATTAACGGTGAAATAAAGAATGGCGCTAAAAACTCCGGCTAAACAAAGATAACCAAACTGCCGAAGGCTCAGGGGGCCGATGATCCTATCTTCTGCTTCAATAAATTGTGGAACTTGAAACTGCATAGCTTCTATATATGTATAGTCTTTTTAGTTACAGCTTAATCATACTGAAATAGAGCGAGAACGGGAAACTATCCTAGGAGAAACTTACTCTCTGGGCTTGTCTATCACCGGGTATTCGCTGTAGTTTACCACCTTAGGTGGAGTAACGATGTCATTGGTTGTTGGGGTAGGAGGGGTAGTTTTATTTTCAGGAATTTTTACGGTAACTGGCGAAACCGATATTCCTGGCTCTCTTTTAGTTTGAAAGCCGGATAGCGGAGAAAACTTCTGAGCTGGCAGAGGCTGGGATATTCCTTCTGTAATATTTTTAGGCAGGCTTACTGACTGTGGAGGAGCTGGTGGAGTAGGTGGGAGAGGTGAGGATGAGGGAGGTGAAGGAAAATTCTTTGCCTCAGTTCTCATTGGCATTGGTTCCGCAGGCTTCATAGGCTGAGGAGCAAGAGTCTTTTTAGGAGCCCCTGTTTTTTTAAAGAGACGGCTAAAAAATCCCGGTTTTTTCTCTGGTGGTGCGGCCGGTATTTTATCAATTGAAATATCGCCAACCTTCCTCAAATCTACTTTAGGTGTTACTGGAGAGAGTGAGATAGTTGGTATCACAGCTGTTCTAGAAGTTTCAGGCTTCTTTTCTAGAATTGTAGTGGCTGGAAAATTTGGAACTTGTAGAGGAGGAGTTGGTAAAACGACTGGAATGGATTTTGGAAGAACGCTTTCTCTTTCCTTTAAGGACTCTTTTTTTATGACGGGCAAAGGAGAGATGATTGGCACCTCTTTCTTATTGAGAGGAGTTGGGGGAGGAGCTGGCTTCTGAGCTTCATCTTTTTGGACAGAAACTTTAACCGAAGTAGGCTGAGTGTTTTCTGTAGTTGGTTTCTGTATATTAGCCAAGGGAGAGATAGGAGCGGAGGCGGCTGGTGGAATCGGAGTTGCCGGGAGAACTCCGAGATAGGGTTTTGTTTCCGAGTCTTTTGAAAAAGCGCTCTTAATTTTTCCTAGAAAGTTTGAAGTTATCGATCCCGGGGAGGCAGTGGCTGGTTTTGGAGAGAATAAACTCTTAGAAATGGTAAGTTTTGCGCCAAGCGGAGAGACTGGGGCAGCTACTGAGATTTTCTTTTCCCTATCCCCTATTTCATAAGGAGTACCGTGAACATCTGGTTTATTAGAAGACATAGTGAGTTCCGCTTCCCTTAGAGGTTCGGGACGATCTTTTGCTCCAGGTAGCTTATTTTCACTTGTTCTAAATCCTAATTTAGGGGCCGTCGAGATTGATTCCGCTTTTGTTTCTTGATGAATAATAAACGGAGCGATTGGCGCGGTGTTCGCTGTCTTTTCTGGTTCAGTCGGCCGTGATTTAAAGAAGGACTCTGGTTGCTGAGCCAGTGATTTAGGAATGGAAGCTGTACTAGTGGGTGGTGGTGGAGTTGTTGACTTCAGGTCCTGGTTCGGAGCACCATCTTTTTTGGTTTCAGGTACGGCAATCACCGGAACTTTGTTTTCGAGTGGTTTTACTTCTGTCCCTGGGACCGTTGTTGTCGGATTTGCATAAGAGGATTCTATTTGGGATCGAAGGGGAGAAAAAAGTCTGGTGACCATAAATCCACTAAGACCAGCAACTGCGTTTTGGGGTAGACCGAGTTCTTTAGAAAGTTCTCCAGGGTAGTCTTCTATTTTAAGGAAGCCAAGAAGGACAAGTCCGGTTATCTCAGCTACTTTTGGAATCTTGTCTTCACCAATTTTATTTTCCAGGGTTCCCTGTCTAATCAGTTCCTCGGTATCAACTCCGAAGATAGCATCCTGAAGTCCTTCGGGAAGGATACGGAACCGTTGTTGGGCTTGTTGGACAGAGATGTTCATTCTTTAATTCCGTATATTTCAGGAGTAATTCCCATATTTCGAGCACCATTTCCATTTAGCCAGTTCCAGTTTCGAGAGGCAAAATCATTTTCATCCTTGTAATTCATATTCTGGGCCGTTGATTTAAACTGTTCCAACTGAGTACCCTTGGATAGCTTCTTAAAGAATTCGGACATATTAGAAGGAGAGAATCCTTTTGCTACTCCCTGGGCAACCTGTTGCCTAATTTCCTTCAGAATAGGATCACTTTCGCCCTTAAGTCCAAAAGGAACTTTTTTCTTATCGGTAATGAGCTTATCAAAATCCTGGAAAAAAGTTTCTGCTAAGAATCCAACACCTGGAGCGCCCTTGAAATATTTATCTATATCGTCCTGATACACAGATGCAGTTGCGTTATTGCCTTGAAAATCTGCTTCCAATTTTTTCATAACCAACTGGTTGAGATGCAAGCCACTTTCATAGCGGGCCTCATCAAATAGTTTTCCTTTGCCATAGCGAGTAAAAGCTTCCTTCTTTGATTTCGCATCCAAGTCATCTTTTCCAAGATACTGCTCTACATTTCTAATCTCATGGAGCCTTCCTTTTTCTTTTATCTCTTCGAGCCAGGCGATACGGGTTGGAAGATCAGCAGTGTCAAAGTTATTTACCTTCTGATCAAGGGTCAGTCCTTCGCTCCGCTTCTTAGCATCTTTAATTAACCCTTCGGTGCCTGCCAGAGTAGCGACTTCAAGACCATATCCAACATTCTGAGCTCCATAGCGGAGCGGAGCAGTAATAGTTCGCAAGAATCTATTTTGTCCAGAGTAAATTTCTGCTCCCTGGAATCTTTTTGTGATATTTTCTCCACCAGCTTTTTGATATAGTCGTCTGCCACCACGCTTAGCCCACCGAGCACTATAGTTTCCAGCGCGCTTTCCAATACTCTTACTCCAGCCCATGGCGGTGCTAGCACCTTTTGCCCCCATCGAGTTTGAGGCGATTAACGCTCCCCAGATGAGGGCCAACCCGACGAACATCTTTATAAAAATAGAGAGCGGACTTGGTGCGACTTCCCCTTTATTTCCAGGTGCTCCCTTTAATAATTCTTGGATTACAATGCCGGCACCGCCCGAAGATCCTGTTTCCCAACTTTTCACCGTTCCTTTGATTGTTGAGCTAGACATTATAGCGAGAGCAATATAAACAAATGCAAGTAATATCGCCGGAGACATTGCCCACTGTATGAATTTTTCCCACCAAGAGCTCCAGTGTTTTTGCATTCCTGGGATGAGCCAGGCGAGCCATGCAAAAGGCATAAGTATCATTAGAATAAGCAGATAGAAGTAACGGATGATGAGGTTTAGGGCGAGAGCCGTCAACGTAAAGAAAATCATTAATTCAGCAATGATAATCACCATCAGCATGGGGAAGAACGCTCCTGCGGTGGCCAGGTTCCACGAGGCCAGTTTGTTTAACTGCAGAGTATTCGCTAGCTGTAGTGACACGCCAGAAAATCCATCGCCCTGATTTCCCATCCGTCCGGCAAAATAATAAGCAAACTGATCAAAGAAGCCGATAATCAAACCGCAGATAACCAAGCTGAAGTTGACGAGAAGAGCAGCTGCTACTAATTTCCATAAGTTTTTCTTAAGACCATACGATTCGTAACCAATAATTGTGGCAATAGCAATCACAATAATCGCAAACACAAAACCAAGGTTGGCAATGGCTAGCGTCACACTGAATCCAGCCTGAACCATATCTGAGTAGGCCGCTCCTTGATTGATAACAAGACCCCATTCAACCATCCAGGCAGATAGATTAACCAGTAAACCAACCGGATAGGTTAGGCCTACCAGGAAACAAGCGGGGTACGTACTTGGAAAGGCTAAGTTGCAGGGATTACCAATAGTTGTTTTTGGACCATTGGCAATTGCTCGAAGATCAATTTCTTCTGCCATGACCACCCCTCCAAATAGTTGAGGCAGGAAGAAAGTTGCGAGAAGAGCAACGAGAAGTATTTTTTTCCAGGTGAAAGTGTAAGTCATTATGGATTAACGAGAAGAGCCGGAGTAATTCTCTGAATCGCGGTGTTACAAGGATTCTCAATATTTCTTTCAGCTTGTAACTTGGTTGCTTGAAGCTCAGACTTTCTGTTTTGGGAAAGTATTAACAGCTGGGTGGTTGAAGCAAGAGTGCCGTAGGTCGTCGTAAACTGATCAAACCGAGTTCGGAATTCGGCCGGGTCATTAACTCTAGAGAGAATCAGGAGATCTGTTGAGAGAAGATCCTGGTTGGTAGTATTCATTCCTTCAATTAAGTCTCGAAGTGTTTCCAAGTCTGGCTTGGTCGCGCGAATCTCCTCAATACGTGCTCGATCAGGATTGGAAGTTCCAAGCTGACTACATACATTTTTAATTCTTTCGGTCAGAGGATTACGACCTCCATTTGAGCTAAAGTACTCAACCAGAAATTCTTTAAGAATTGCGAGGGATTCGGTTACGCTCGTTACGAGAGTGCTTCTGTTTTGTCCAATGCTCTGAGCCTCAGCTCGAAGATTGTCGAGTGCCTGATTTGTGCCAACATTTTCTTCTAAGTCCGCCTGAACTGTTCCGGCTGAGCCAACACTTTGCATACAAGCTGTGTATCCGGGAGTGCCAGCTTTATATCCGCCGCAAACATCCTGGAGATTCGATGTTTGATTAGCGGTAACTTGGAAAGAGGCGCCGTCCCCAAGGCTGGTAATGCCTTTTGATTTGGCGGCCATGGTTTTTGTAAGTGCGCCACTCGCTAGCGTAAGACCCAGACCCAAAAGATCGGTACCATTATTAATGCGATGACCAGGAATGGTGATGGCATTTTCAAGAGCGGCCTTGAAGGCAATGCCTGGAGTGGTGGCCGACGGCTCGCTGCCATCCTCACAACTGCCATCGGGCAGTGGATCAACTGGTGCCTGACTTTGATTTTGTTCTTCTGCAGGAGTTTCATTTTGCTCTGGTGGGCCTACAAACGGCTCACTCTCAGGACAAGTTTCCGTTGGTTTGAAGCCATCGACAATTTTATTTACCTGAGCCTCCCGTTCCTTCTCAGAACTTTCCTCAATGCGAGTTGCATAATTCGTATAACTCTGGAAGTAGTTTCCTTGCGGACTAATAGCCATTCCATAACTACTCCATCCGCCGTCAGCAAAACTTCCGGTTCTGAATCTATTCAGTGCCTGGCCTAAGGCGCTTGGCTGACAGTTGCTTGGAGCATAGTAGCTATTAAAAGAGGTGTTTAGATTATCGATCATCAAAGGCCCGAAGGTGCCACAGGCATCATCATTTATGAGAGAAAATCCTTTACTCATCCCTACTCTCGTAGCCGTATCCGCATATAATCTCCAGTTTGTAACAAACTGAGGATTCCCTCCACCATTTACCCAGGCGATTGATTGTTGAACGAAAAGTTGCACTAGCACGTTTTTTAGTTGCTCAGTAGCCAATTTATTAGCCCACTCGAGTTGAGTCTGGACCCACTTTAGAGCGGCATCAATCTCGGTTTTAATATCATGATAATTATCTTTAGCCCACCGTGCTGCGTCCTTAACACCTTCCGCGATTGCTGTTCCAATTGCCGCAAGATCGATTGTTGATTGTTGGGCGTGTGCTACTTGTGGCACAAAGAGAGCGGCCATCGAATCAGTCACCCACCAGGATGGCTTGGATTCATATCCTAGTTTCATAAGCGGTCCAACTTTGCTCAGTTCAGCATTCAGAGCCGACATATAACCAGCTAAAATCTTTTCTTTATTCTGAATAGTCAAAATTGTTTTTACTGGATCGGTTTGATATTCTCCCAAGCTTTCAAAAAACTTCTCATGGCTATCTAAAAAAGAAAGCAGTGTTTTATGAAGAGGAACTAGTACCGCAGGTACGCTCAGAGAAGATATTTCTTTCCGTTGACTCCGAAGTCGATTTTTAATCGTCGTTAACTTTTCCAGATTAGATTTTGAACCATTCAACTCTTTGGTAATAGAGTTTTCGGCCGCCGCTTTCATAATATCGTGTATCTTTTTCACATAAGCCAATTTGTCTTCTAATTTTGCCTCGGCATTGATTTTGATTTCAGAAGCCAAGATTGGATTTAGCTCGAGAGCTTTGGACTGAATTTTCTCCATAGCGCTATCCAGGACTGCTCTATTTGGCGCCGCTCCTTTTTCAGAGGCCACCAGAAGTTCGTAAGAAAGAATCTCAGAGAAATTTTCCGTGAGATTTGATGAGGCAAAGAAGTCTTTTACCGAAGATGATGGAGTGGTCACCGTTCTCCAAGGAGGAGTTACGAGGGAAATATCAGCAAAGGCGTTGTTTTTTGCAGGGTCAAGATTCGTTCCAACTCCTTCCGGTTTACCGTTTCCGCCAAGGACGCCGG
>JBBUHS010000080.1:0-3286 GCA_038055675.1 Patescibacteria group bacterium
TTGCCGACGCTTCCAGTGATTCCAATAATACCAGGTCGGTAACGCCACAAGGTTATTTTAGCCAGATACTTTAAAACCAGCTGGAGTAACTGTTTTATGTGGGGCTTCATCCCGTTAGAGATAGGAAACGATTACGTTTCCGTAAAATTCGCGACTGACTTGAGGGTAACATCTTGTTTTTTATTGAGTACATGAGATAGGTCGCAACTGAGACATCTCTAAGCGGGATCATAGTTTTGATTTCTGAGTTTCTTCTGGTCGGTCAGGAGAAATATCATAATAGTTAATTAAGAACTGCGCCATCTCTCGGAATGCTGGCACTACGCTTGTTCCGGCAAGGGGGGCTCCCTGTGGTCTTTCGAGCCTAAAGAAAACAATAAACCGAGGGTCGTAGGCTGGCGCATACCCGATATAGGTATTAAAAACATCGGTGGTATACCCACCGTGATTAAAGTCGGGAATAAAAGCTGTGCCAGTCTTCGCCGCGATCGAATATCCGGGGATATGTCCGGCCTTATTTACCCTAACAGCCGAAACCATCATATCAGTTACCTGCTTGGCTGTTTTCTCGCTGATTACCCGACGTACCACCGTCGAAGTGCCCTCGGTATTAATATATGGTTTCATTAAAAGTCCTTTATTGGCAATAGCGGAAACAGAGCTCAAAAGTCCAATTGGAGTTACGGCTACTCCTTGACCGTAGGCGGCTGTAGCAAAGGCAACATCCGGCTCGTTATCGTTCAAGCGGTTTAGGTTCCCACCTAGCTCTCCGGGTAACTCAATCTCCGTCTTTTCTCCTAAGCCAAACTTTTTCATATAGTTTGTAAAGATCTTATGTCCGGTAGTTTTCTCAGCAAAAATTGCACCGGTATTGATGGAGTGTTCAATAACATTCGTCATTGTCACCTGGCCATACGCACCGTGCGTCTTGTAGTCCCAGTTGCTCACCGTCCTTCCGTTTATTGTCATTTTCCCCTTATCGACATAGGTTGTATTTGGAGTAATCTTCCCGGCATCAATGCCGGCAGCCATGGTCAGAACTTTAAAGATAGAACCGGGTTCGTAGAGTTTCTGAGTAGCTGGATTCAGAAAAGTGCCGAGCTCGCTTTCTTTATAGGTATTGGGATTAAAGGTTGGCTCTCCGGCTAAAGCAAGGACTTTTCCGGTCCGTGGATCTTGAACCATTGCTAATCCTCCGGCGGCGCCGAACCGATTAACAATATCACTCAATATCTTCTCTGCCTCTTTTTGAATATTGGGATCGATAGTGAGATAAAGGTCCTCTCCCTGGTCAACCGTCTTTTCTCCTTCTTTTAATACACCTCCTTTCAATTTCTCGTCATAAAACTTCTCCGCACCATACCGGCCACTTTCTCCGACTCCCTCACTATCAGGACCCACAAAGCCAATAAGATGCGCCGCTAAGGAATCGAGTGGGTAAAAACGTGTTGGCTTGAAAGTGTCATAGATACCTTTCAGTTTCAGATCGCGCACTTTATTTACCAGTTCCGCTGATGGCTTTTTATCTAAAACAACCTGCTTCTTTTTTTCGAATGTAGTAATGAGCTCATCTGCCGACTGACCAATTACCGGAGCTAGTTGGTGAGCGGTCTCAGCGATATCGTTCATATCCTTAGGAATAGCATACAGAAACGATACGTCTTTGACTGTTGCAATCTGCATGGAGTTGTCATTCCGATCAGTAAAAAAAATGCTGCCCCGGCGGGCAACTTGCCAATCTACTCCCGAAGACTGCGAGTCGGCTCGGGCTACATATCGTTTTCCCTGAACAACCTGCAAATCATAGAGATTAAAAACAAGAAGCGCGTACGCGCAGAAAATAGCAAGAAGTATTATTGAGAAGCGAACAGCCATTGCTTCTGAAGCTCGAAATAGGTTGGATTTTTTTCTTCGACAAGTCCTAATTCCCCAGCCTTGGATTTCAGGTAGGTATCAGTAACCTCGCGGAATATCTGACTCTGCAACTCAGCACTCTCGGTCATAGTATTTTTGAGAGCGATCTTCGAGTCTTTAATCTCGTTTCCAAGATTCACCGTCTGGCTGTATATAATAATAAGGTATATTGCCATCAAAACAATTGTGGACATTAAAAAGATGATCGCGAAGCGGTACATGAAGTTGGAATTGTTGGACTGGATATAGGTCATATTGGAATTACATTTTTTCTATAATGCGGAGCTTCGCTGATCGACTACGCACATTTTCTAAAATTTCTTGTCTCGTCGGAGGAACTGGTTTTTTAGTAATAATTTTCCAACCTCCTTCTTTTTCTAATGTTTTAAACGCCTGCTTCACGATCTTGTCTTCAAGTGAGTGGAAGCTGATAACGGCCACTCGACCTCCCGAATTCATAATCTCAGGAATCTCGCTCAGCACTTTTTTCAAATTCTCAAGTTCTTGATTGGCGTAAATCCGTAAGGCCTGAAACGTCCTGGTAGCTGGATCAATCCTGCCTCGCTCATAGCCCCGGGGAAGAACTTTCCGAATAATGTCGGCGAGCTCTCCACTTGTCTCAATACGCCTTCTCCGAACTTCTTCCTTGATCACTCGCGCTACTCGGCCAGCAAGTCGTTCGCCGCCAAGCTCGCGAATGATGTTTGCCAGTTCTTCTTCTGAAATTTCTCTTAAAATATCTTTGACCGGTTTCGTTTCGTCGTTATAGGTCATGAGGAGCGGTTCATCTCCTCGTTCCTTCTTGAAACTAAATCCTCGGCCAAGCTGATCCGTCTGAAGCGAAGAGAAGCCAACATCGAGTAATAGAGAATCGGCTTTAGGGAGTTTCTTCTTTCTTACTACAGAAGCCACATCCGCATAATTTGCCTGTACAAAAATGACATTCTTCGGATTCCGAAGATACTTTTTGCACTCTTCGAGAACCTCGCGATCCCAATCGAGCGCCAGTAGCGTTCCTTGGGGCGTGAGTTTCTCTAAAATCGCCTCAGCGTGCCCACCACCATCGGCAGTCCCATCAATTGCGAAACTACCAGGCTTCGGGTCGAGATATTCGAGAACCTCTTTTAAAAGAACGGGTACGTGGGGCATATTAAATCCCCAACTCTCCTAACTTTTCTGCAATCTCCTCAGAAGCGCCTTCAGTCTTAGCCTTATAACTCTCCCAGGTGTCCTTGTCCCACATTTCAATACGGTTATAGAGACCGGCCACCACCACCTCTTTTCCTAGCCCAGCATACTTTCTCAAGTAGTCCGGGATCAGTATTCTTCCCTGGCTATCAACCAAATTATTTAAGCCACCAGGAAATATTGC
>JBBUHS010000081.1:0-10554 GCA_038055675.1 Patescibacteria group bacterium
GTAACCGAAGGATTGCTGAATACCCTGAATCGAGCAGAGCTTGAGGGAGTACTGGCTCACGAGATGTCGCATATTGGCAACCGGGATATGCTTGTGAGCACTATGGCCGTTATTCTTGTTGGTTTTATTTCACTGTTGAGCGATATGTTCAGACATTCGATGTTCTGGGGAGGTGGTCGTCGTAATGATCGTGAGGGAAATGGGGGAGCAATTTTGCTTATTATCGGTATTGCTGTTTCTGTCCT
Organism: Patescibacteria group bacterium; assembly: GCA_038055675.1. Lineage (GTDB taxonomy): Bacteria > Patescibacteriota > Minisyncoccia > UBA6257 > 2-01-FULL-56-20 > JBBUHS01. Next base: position 246 of record JBBUHS010000081.1, read on the forward strand.
CGCCCCTATCTCTGCTGTTTTGATTCAGTTGGCACTTTCCCGTCGTCGCGAGTTTTTTGCCGACACCTCCGGAGCATTACTTACTCGTTACCCCGAAGGTCTAGCGAGCGCTTTAGAAAAAATTGGGAAAGATGTTACGCCGATGCGGGTGGCCAATAACACCACCTCGCACCTGTGGATAGACGATCCCTTTACCGGACAAGCTCGAACTTCGTTTTTGCATAAAATGTTTTTGACCCATCCACCGATTGAGGAGCGGATCAAAGCTCTCCGGGGGATGAAGATTTAAGTAAGAAATAGGTTCCTTAGCGGAAATTGAGGGTTCTCGACAGGCTATCGGAGAAACGAAGGTTTTGAGATGCAAGGAAGTTTTCGCCAGAAAACTATCCTGATTCTCAAAAACTACAAACCGGAACAAGTTGCGAGGTATAAAACTTTAGGGGTAGAATAGATAAAATGAGTATCTTCGAATCTATTGGGAAAAGCATTTACTCGCCCAGCTACTACGCCCACATAAAAGACGAGAGGCTTTCTGCTTCCTTTTCCTATTTTGTTTCTTTGGCCATTATCGTTTCTCTAGTTGCTACAGCCGCCATCACTATCCGTGTTCTTCCTCTGGCAAAAAACGCCCTCCAGAACCTTGGCCCAGAAGTTGTTGAGCGTTTTCCAGAAGGGCTCGTTGTCACGATTAAAAACCAGCAGGTTTCGACGAATGTTTCTGGCGCAGTGGCTATTCCTTTCAATCTTGGCACCACCACACTGAACCTGCCAACAAACTTTTTAGTTATTGATACCGAGAATCCTTTCGACGAAACACGATTCAGAAATGCTAGTACCGTTTTGTATCTCACCAAAGATACGCTCTATGGCGCAAACGAAGATGGTGGTATCGAGCAGTCAGAGAAAGTGGAGATTCCTGATGTTACGATTGACCGGGCAACAGTGCTTCGGTGGTTGGGTGAACTAACCCCAATCCTTACGTGGTTGCCATTTATTTTCGTATTTGCTGTTTTCTTCGCCGCCCTTTGGCTTATCAGCCTCGTTCTCTTGGAACTTCTTCTTGCGGCACTCGTAATTATGCTTACTTCCCGAATTAGGGGAGAATCTTTGAGCTATAAGGAAAGTTATCAGATCAGTCTTCATGCGGTTACTCTCCGGGTTCTACTCGGTACCGTAGCTGTCATCGGTCCAGGATTTTTAGCCGCCTTTGTATTTATGCCATTTTTAGGAGTAGCAATGAGTTTAATTATCTTTTGGATTAACACTTCGGAATCACTTCTCCATAAAAAGAATGAAACACCGATTCAATAACACCATCGTTATTGCTCTCGGAGGATCTATTCTCTATCCCGAAGAAATCGACACAAAATTTATTAAACAGTTCGCCTCACTCATTAAGCAGTTTGTAAAAAAGGGAAAACGGTTTGTGATCGTAACCGGCGGGGGACGAGTCAGTCGCTTGTATCAAAAAGCAGCGGGAGAAATTTCAAAAATTACTAATGAAGATAAGGACTGGATCGGTATTCACGCTACGCGACTGAACGCGCATCTCCTCCGAACTGTTTTCCGAGACATCGCTGATCCGATTGTTTTTGATTCTCGACACAAAAGAAAAAAACTAAAGTATCCTGTAACGATTGCTTCTGGTTGGCGGCCGGGATGGTCAACTGATTTTATCGCCGTGGCCTTGGCGGTTGATTACGGAGTTAGTGAGATAGTAGTAGCCGGAAAGCCGAGTCATGTATACGATAAAGACTTTGTAAAACACAAAGACGCGAAACTCTTTGAGGCACTGTCTTGGAAAAAATACCGGACTCTTGTTCCTCAAAAGTGGACTCCCGGATTTCACTCGCCGGTTGATCCAGTTGGTGCGAGATTAGCCGAACGATCAAAGATTAGGGCAATTGTGATGGACGGTCGAGATTTGAAAAACTTCACTGCCCTTATACAAGGAAAGGAATTCCAGGGGACGATAATCTCCTAGATTTTCAGTTTTACAAATACCGGCTTATTGGCGTAGTATAAGTTTTGCATCTATAGGACCTGGAGACCTACCTGCCCTGCCTACCGGCAGGCAGGCGGCAGGCAGGGGTTGAAACGATTTATGTTCTACGTGTATATCCTAAAGAGCTTGAAAGATAATGGATTTTATATTGGTCAATCCAGGAATCTTGAGCGGAGACTGAAAGAACATAATAATGGATTCGTTTCTTCTACTAAGAACAGGAGGCCTCTTGTTTTGGTCAAAACGATGTTTGCTGAATCGTGCGAAGAAGCGCTTATCCTTGAGAAGGAGTATAAAAAAGGATATAAAAGGGAGGAGTTAAAGAGAGAGTTTGAGTAAAAATATGGAGAGGTGCGTGAGTGGTTGAAACGGCAGTCCTGGAAAGACTGTATGTCAGAAATGGCATCGAGGGTTCAAATCCCTCCCTCTCCGCAGCGAGTGAAACGAGCGAGGAAGAGAGCGAGCAAACTACTTTGCTCGCGTGGAGGATTTGAAGACCGCAGCTATATGCGACGAGCAAGTGGCGAGGAGTATAGCGAGGGGCGGCCTGCGAGCGCGAAGACGGAAGGCGAAGCGACTTGTAGGCAAATCCCTCCCTCTCCGCTAAAGCGAAAATGGAATGACCTTGTGTCGTTCCGTTTTTGGTTTATGGATGGATTGAGGAATTTGAACGGGAAGGGGCGGTGGGGAAACGGGAGTTTCCCCAAGGCGGAAACACTAAAACCGCTGGGTTTTAGAAATTGCGGAGCAATTTGTTCAACTGCCCTCCCTCTCCGCAGTGAAGTAGTAAGCGAGGAATAACAACCCGTAGGTTATCCGCCCGAAGTATTTAATGTCAGAATCCCGAGTATTCGGAACGCTCTTTTCACGTTAAAATGGGCGTATGATCAAACCGTATATACAGCACTCAGGTAAGGCGGTTGAAGACATCCGATTTAGTCACATGATGGCCATAGCCCTTGATCCTCGCGCTGTCTACAAACGAGGCGTCATTCGCGCAATCACAAGTCGCGAGGGAAATGTCGAAGTTAAGGGGTATGTAGACCGAAGTGAGCTGTACAAAATTTCTGGTGATAACTTGGAAAAGTTTGTAGTTGGAGACCGATTGTGCATAAAAGGCGAAGAAGATATTTTGGAAAAACTTGGTAAAAACGAGTGGGATTTTATTGGCCTCGAAGATCCTGATATTTTTATTGACGAAGCGACCGGCCTAACCCACCTTTATTTCACAATGCCCCTGCTCAGTAAGGACAAAACCAAAGAGAAATCGCGTATACATCTCGGTCACGCTGTGGGAAAAGATCTCGATTCTCTGATAATGACCATGCCGGCACTTGAGGCCGATCCTAAAAATACCGGAAAAGAGGTTTCCATTGCTCCCCAAAATTCCCAAGGAATCCGTCTCAATCTATTCGAGTCGAGTATCGTGGAAAATAAAATCTGGTACTCAACCATTCGCATCGGCATTGCCAAAGATATGAACGAGCCATGGCAGTTTGGTGACACAATTTTTCATCCAAAAGAACGCAATATCTCTTGGGCAGGCGGCCACGCTTCGCCTGGACCATTGTTGCCAAAGATGTTCCTCGATGTGGGAGAAAATAAACTTCTTGGTATTATGAACGGTCGTGAGGCAAATCGACAGGTCGGCAATGAAACAAAGTATGGGATTTTTTCTGTCGGTTTATTTATTTATGATTATGAAAGGGGTGTTATTGACTGGGTTTCGCCCGAGCCACTTATCCGCGATTCAGAGGCAAAGACCATTACCTTCGCCAGCCAGTTTGTGGGAACCGCCCCTGGCGAGGGAATTTTGTATGCGCATGTCGACGATTCGTTTGTAAGAGCATATACCCTTTATGCCGATGGAATAAAGGCACTTCTTCCAAACTGATGCAGACCTAAACTCTTCTCGGTGGTAGTGAGTGTTAGGCGTCTTCTCCTTGAGTTATATCTGATAGTTACATAAGATATGGGGAATGCGGTATACGCGTAGATTTGATTTTTCGAAGGTAAAAAATGGAGTTTCCTGGGCATCGGTTGTAGCCGATGAGATTATTGCTGCCCACCCCGATCTTCCAATCTATACTACGGCTGCTGGGATTAGTCCTTCGGGAATTGTTCATTTTGGGAACTTTCGGGACGTTGTGACTGCGCACTTGGTGCGAGAGGCCCTGAAAGAAAAAGGAAAGAAAGCTCGCCTTATTTTTTCTTGGGACAACTTCGATCGATACCGGAAGGTACCGCAAGGAGTCCCAGAATCATTTATTGAACATATTGGAAAACCACTTTCCAAGATTCCTGATCCGCTTGGAGATCTTCCTTCATACGCCGAGCATTTTCAGCGACCATTCGTTGAATCAATGGAACGACTTGGTATTGAAATTGAATATCGGAATCAAACCGAACTTCACGAAAGTGGTGTGTATGATGAGGCGATTTTTCACGCCATGAAAGAACGCTTGAAGATCGCCGACATTTTACTTTCGTTTATGAGTGAAAAAGGAAAGGGGGAGAAGGGAATCAATCCCGAATCCTATCGAGAGAATTATTATCCGATTGCGATTTACTCTCGATTTACCGGAAAGGATATTACGAAAATATTAAACTACGACGGCGGCACGACAGTGACATATCTTTGCGTTGAGACAGGAAAAGAGGACACCGTCGATTTATCAAGAGAACATATTGCGAAGCTTGCTTGGAAACCAGACTGGGCGATGCGTTGGAAATATGAGCAAGTACATTTTGAACCAGGTGGACACGATCACGCTTCTCCGGGAGGAAGTTATGATACGGCCTCAGTTATTGCGCGAGAAATTTTTGATTACACCGCGCCGATTTTCGTCGGCTATCAGTTTGTTGGTATTCAAGGGCTGGGATCAAAAATGTCTGGATCAAAAGGAAATGCAGTGTCTCCACTAGAACTTCTTGATATCTATGAACCCAATCTACTTCGATGGCTCTACTTCCGCAAATCACCAGACCAGTCGTTCGAGCTTGCCTTCAACACTGAAATATATCGGCAGTACGATGAGTATGATGCAGGGCACAAAGAAGATAACGCCATCCCATTTCGTCAGGCAGTTGGTTTTGGCCAGATCGTTCAGTGGCAGGAAGACAAGCTACAAACAATCCTTCAGGCGCTTGATCTGAGTTATGATTCGGGCAGTGTTTCTCGCCGACTTCTACTCGCTCGAAACTGGCTTATCAAATACAATCCCGAAGAAGTGATCGTGCTAAACGATTCAGTGAATACCGCGTTTGCGAGAACACTGACCGATATTCAAAAACAACAGATACAACGACTTCGTGATGAACTAATAAAAATGGAAGGTGCCAGCATCACGGATTTGGAAACGCTGGTGTACAGTATTCCAAAAGCCCCCCACCTTACCGAGGCCGAACTTAAGAAAGAGCAACGCCTCTTCTTTAAGAAAGTTTACAATCTGCTTATTGGGAAAGACGCTGGTCCGAGGCTCGGTACATTCCTATGGGCGGTAGACAAAAAGCGAGTTATTGAGCTTCTTCACATCTCGTAAGCCCTCTAAAACACAGATTTTTAAGGATAAGGACCCTCGGAAGGGGAGTTTAAAGTTTTCCACAGGGTTATCCACAGAAAATCAGCTAAAATTAAGTACATAAGTCGGAGAATGAAGTTGCCCTGCCAGATTAGCGAGGAAATAAGCCCCATAATTTTTTGGGCGAGTTTCTACTGGATATATGAATAAAAAAATTTTAAAACTTATTGTTACTGGGACACTTGTTTTTACAGGCTTTGTTTCCCTTAGTTATTTTTCAGTCCAATCCTCGGCTTCAGAAAATAGTTCTGAAGTGAGTAGCTCAGGCTTTAACGTTCCAGAAGGGGCGGTTGAGGTCTTAGGTCTTCGAACCGAAAGGACGAAAACCTTTTTACTGCCTACCGGACAATACTCTGCGGTATCCCAAGGTGAACCCTTGCACTATCAGGATTCTTTCGGCAATTGGCAGGATATTGATCTGACCTTTGAGAAGAAGGGCGAGGTATTTGTGCTTGATAAGAATACGACCCCCATTGTCGTGCACGGCAACCACGTCACCATTAAAGGAACCGAAGGTACCTCAATTGATTTCTATCCTCCGACTGCTCCGCGTGTGGAAAATGACGTAATTGTTTTTAAATCAAATGACCTTACCTGGTCTTGGATTCCCCGACCAGGTGGACTCAAGTTGTTGTCTGAAAAAATTTATGAATCCCGAGGAAAAACAGAATTGCGGTTTTCTTATGAGACCGACTCAAAACATCAACTGACAATCGAAAAGGGAAATTTGAAGATTGGTGAAATTGTCATTCCTCGACCGGTTGCCCTGGGAGCAGATAACAAGGATTATGCTTGTCAGTGGAATATCGAAGGAAAAAATGTGAGCGTGAATTGTAACGATGCTTCGTGGCCGAGAGCAGCATATCCGTACATGATTGATCCTAGCGAAACGCAAAATGCAGCAGCGGGAGCAAGCGTTAATCGTTCAGCATGTAGTAATAGTGGCAACTGGTCTGATCCGAGTGGTCGGGCATTATCTTTGTCCGATTCCGGTGTTTCAAATTATCCCGTGGCAGATACTCAGTGTACGGATTGGTTGTATGTTTCTGACTGGGGATTCACCATCTCGAGTACTGCGATTGTTGATAATGTTAGTTTCACTGGTTATCGTCAGCTTCAAGCAAGTGGTAACAATGATATACGCGATAGTTATGTAACCCTTACCACAAGCGGTTCCGATGTTTCCGGTTATGGAAATGATTTCTCAACCTCCACTTTGTTTACCGGGTCAAACGTAGCTGTTACTTATAGCGCTTCGCGGGCAAACTGGGGTTTTACCACAAGTACCCTTACGGCGGGTAATATAAACTCAGCTGCCTTCGGTGTGTTCTATTCAGCTGAAGGTACTACCGTCGGTATGACAAAGAGTGCTGGTGTTGATGCAATTAACGCCATGACGGTGACGTATTCTTCGCCGCCCGCGGTGACCTCGGTGACAGGTCAGAATCCGCAATCAACCGCTGGGGGATATAGTATTACGGTAAATGGTACGGATTTTGTAAGCGGTGCCACGGTGACGGTGGGAACTTCATCAGCAACAGGGGTAACCTTTGTTAACTCAACCCAACTTACCGCCACTGCCCCAGCTCGGCCGGGGGCAGCCTATGTTGTGAAAGTCGTAAATCCTAATGGTGGCGCAAGCACCTCAACAAACGCAACGCTTACCTATGTAAGTCCCCCAAGTGGCCTTGCGATATCTGAGGGGCCGTATATTCCCACCCCAACACCCGCTTTCACTAGCCGTACGATAACGGGATCGGGAATGAGCTCGAGTAGTACTGGGGCAGTATTCGTTGAAGGGCAAAGCGCAACTGGTTGGTTTGGTCAGAACAGCACTACTTATCCCGTGCTTTTTCCTCTAAATCTTTCTGCTGGATCGAAGAGTGTTCGTGTCTATGGTCCTCAGGGAAGCTCGACTAATGGTATTTATACTGATATGGCCACCGGTTCGTTGATCTACGTAAATGTGCCATCCGCCCTTTCTATCAACCAGAGCTATGCACCAGCAAATACATCAAACGCCACTCGCACTATAACTGGTACGAATATAGGTATAGGAACCTTACGATTTCCTATTGCAGTTGGCGCAAGCACCTCAAGTCTTTCCACTTCAAGTTTGAGTATTGCAACCACTTCGAACTCTGTAACATTTACCCTGCCTTCAAGTTCGGGAACACTAGCGATTAGGGTCTATGGTGAGAATGGTACTGATGCCAACGGTGTTTATACGGATAGCAGCACTATATATGTATCGTATGTTAGTAAGCCGAGTAGTCTTTCCCTCGATGACTCATATATAAAAGCCAATACCTCTGGTACGCGTACTATAAGCGGTAGTAATATCGGAGTGGCTTTATCCTGTCCAGTTAAATTGAATGACACCTGTATCTCTTCTGGCTTTACTACCACAACAACGAGCGTCACTTTTACGGCTACCAGCAGTCTTTCCGCAGGCACCTACACTCTCCGTGTCTATGGCGCGAATGGCTCTGACGCAAACTCTATTTATACTGATGCCAGTCTTACGTATACCAATGCGCCGACAAGTGTTGCTATGGATAATAGTCAACTTTCTGGAAATACTACCGGTCAGACGAGAACGTTCACTGGTGCGGGACTGAGTACTTCGACTAGTCCGATTCGTGTCGGTACATCAACCTATGGAACTTATAGTTCGGGACCTTCGAGTAGTATCGTAGTCACTATGCCGCAGATGTTGCCGGGATCCTACGATGTGCGGGTGTATGGACGAGGTGGCAGTGATGCTAATGGTGTCTATACCGATCTCTTTAATTTTGTAGTTTACTCACCGAAAGTGGACTCTATTAGTCCGGCGAGCGTTGCAACGGTTGGTGGAGAAACCGTAACCGTTTACGGACAGGGACTGAAGATTGGATCCGGTGGTATTCGTATTACGCTCCCGAACGGTAGTACTTCGTCGCTCACTACGACTGGTGACGTTAATATTTCTGCTAGTTTTACGACACCAGCCAGTTCGAATGGGGGATCGGCCACACTCCGTATTTATAGTCACAGTGGAACTGATGCTAATGGTATTTATATTGAAACTTCAACACTAACCTACGTTGCCCCAGTGTATACGCAATCAGGATTTCGGTGGTTCCAGAATACCAATAGTGCCACGCCAGGATCAGCAAAAGCAGCCACAAATGTTTCAACCACTTTTGATACTGCCGGAGAAGAGGTAAGACTTCGAATGCTCGTTGATCTTTCTATTATTCAGGCACCGGCCGGGGATGGATTCAAGCTGCAGGTGGCTTCGACGACCAGCGCTTGTTCAGCTGGATTGTCTTATGCCGATGTAAGTGCCGCAAGCGGAGCAATTCGTTTTAATGATAATGCGGGAGTGACCGATGGCAGTGCTCTGACTACTACCTCAACCGATCCAACGCATAGTTCGCATTCCAATGTATCCCAGACGTATCAGGAATCAAATACATTTTATACGACAGCCACAACGGCGACCGGAACAGACGCTCTGTGGGACTTCTCTCTTTATAACTACTCTGCTCGTCGCGGGACCAGTTACTGTTTCCGTCTCGTGAAGAGCGGAGGAACAGTTCTTGATACCTATAGTGTCTATCCGGTAGTAAGTGTTACTAATCTGGCTCCCCAAGTGCAGAATGTGACCTCTTCTCAGAGTACGAGTGGTACGGTCGGCATCTCTTACGAAACTCGTGATCCCGATACGAGCTCTGAAGCTGCCACCCCAGATATCATCACCCCCTCTTTTGCTTATTGGAACGTATCTTCGTGGACGAATATCACTTCCAGTTCTTTGGCAGCTACTGACCTCAATACAAAATCAGTTAACTCATCAACGTTTACCACGCATACCGCTACCTGGACGCCGACCACCCAGATTCCAGGGTTATACGGAACCTCCTATCAAATTAAGGCGTTGGTGAATGATAGTGAGGCTACAAATAATACTGCCAGCTCGACGAGTGCGGCGCTTACCATTGATACGCGTAAGCCAAATTCAACCACCTTCCTCTTTGATTCTCGAAATGATCTTATTTCTTTGGTTGGTAGTGACAATAGTAATCTTTCATACACGCTCTCAAATAATAGTGATTTCTCGAGTGATGGGTTAAATGCTTCGAGTGGCATCTTGGTGAGTGTTGGTGCTACGTCGGTTAGCAGTTCTATATCTTGGAATGCTACAGGCACACCATCTTATGAGCGAATTTATCTGAGACTTCAGGACGCAGTGAGTAACATCACCACTTCTAGCTTGGTTGTTCCGGCTATGCCACAAGATTTTGTTCTTGCTGATGACTCTAACCCGAACGCCGGTTTTTATGCTGAGTCTCTCAGCTGGACAACTCACACAGACATCACTTCTTCAACAGCACAGTTCTATGAAGTTTGGCGATCTTTAAATAGTAGTAGCAGTTTCTTGCTCCGAGCTACCACTACCAATAACTATTACAACGATATTGGGCTGAGTGGTACGAGTACCTACTATTATAAGATTGCGATTAAATCATCGGAGGGGAACTACTCGAACTACTCCACGAGCACGAGCGATCGTCCGGACGGACTAGGAACAAGCGCCAATGCGGCACCGAGCTTTGATCCTAGTTTTGACAGTGTTCATCAGACTGGTGCCACGATTCTTCAAGTCGCCACCTCAACCGATAACGACTGGGGCAAAGTAAAAATTTCTTATCGTTTGCGTGATACTGATACGACGAGC
>JBBUHS010000082.1:0-1826 GCA_038055675.1 Patescibacteria group bacterium
ACTTTGGAAAGCGCCTCAACGAGTTCCATTGTTTTTTATAGTGATGTCGAGCGGGATGGAGCGATGGAGCGAGTGAGATATTATTTTGGAACGAGTACCCTCCAGAAGGGCGTGACCGAACCGACCTCAAGTACCCCTCCGCTTTATGTCACGAGCACTGAAGCTATCAAGATCACGGTGCCCTATGTGAAAGTAGGTAGTAGTAGTTTCCAATACTTCGGAGCCTCTGCGACTTCCACAATGGTACCGCTCTCCTCTCCCATCGATGTTTCCATGGTGCGGTTTATGCGAGTCTCTCTTACTGCCGATGTGAGTACCAGTTCGGCTCCTCGGCCAATCACGTTTTCGAACATCATCACTATCCGGAATTTACGATCAAACTAAGATGAACACTCTTCGCTATCATTACGGACAACTTTCTCTGGAGCTTCTGATCTTTTCGGCCGTGACCGTCATTCTGATGGGCGGGTTTGTCTTGTGGGCGGGATCATTTTTGAATCTTTCTGTTCGTGATTTTAATAAGAACTTAGCCTTCTCAATTGCGGAAGGAGGTATTGAATATTATCGCTGGCATCTGGCTCACGCTTCAGGGGACTATCAGGACGGCACCGGTAGCGCGGGGCCTTATGTCCACAACTATTATAGTAAGGACGGTGATTTTTTAGGCACCTTTTCTTTGGAGATCACTCCGCCTTCTACCGGCTCTAATATCGTAAGGGTGAAAAGTACTGGTCGGGTGGCTGCTGATTCCAGTATTGAAAAAATCATCGAAGTTCGATTTGCTATTCCTTCTTTCGCAAAGTATGCTTGGGTTCTTGATAGCGATGTGACGTTTGGAAGTACCGCTAAAGTTTTCGGAGCGATACACTCGAACGCCGGTATTCATTTCGATGGAACAGCTTATAATGTGATCACTTCGGCACTCACCAGTTACGATGACACGGATCATTCCGGCGGAAATGAATGGGCAGTTCATACCCATCGTAGTTCGACGGATCCGTTGCCTCCAACAGCAATGCCCAGTCGACCAGATGTTTTTATGGCTGGCCGAGAGGTTGGTGTGCCTGCTTTGGATTTTGCGCAGATAACCCAGGACCTCGCTACGATTAGAGACACCGCTTCTTCAACGGGATATTATTTCCCAAGTTCGACAGCCCGCGGGTACGATGTTGTTTTGGCAACGAGTGGAATTATGAGTGTCTACCGAGTAACTGCCACGACCACAGTTTCTTCGTGTACCGGATCGGCTTCTGGATGGGGGACGTGGAGTATTCAATCAGAAACATTAGTTGCCACACGAACCATTCCCGTCAGCGGTTCTATATTCTTTGAAGATAATATCTGGGTTCGGGGCCGGATCGATGGTCGTCGCATTACTATTGGCGCTGGACGATTTCCGGATAATGCTTCAACCCGAGCTAATGTCACAATCAACAGCGATATCTCCTACACCAATTTTGACGGTTCCGATGCTATCGGTCTTATTGCCCAGAACAACATTAATATTGGTTTGAGTAGCGAGGATGATCTGAGAATTGATGCCGCTCTCATTGCCCAAAATGGGCGTTTCGGTCGCTACTCATATAGTTCTTCGGCGTGTGGATCAGCACGGAGTAGATCGCAGTTAACTACGTATGGAATGATTGCGTCGGCTAAACGTTCGGGAGTCTACTATAGTAGTACCAACGGATATCAGAATCGTGACTACATATATGACACGAATCTTCTCTATGCGCCGCCTCCGAACTTTCCGCTGACAACCGATCAGTACATTCAAGTTTCTTGGGATGAAGTGAAATAATTCGGTTTACATAATTTGAAAATCG
>JBBUHS010000083.1:0-9443 GCA_038055675.1 Patescibacteria group bacterium
CTATAGCTTCGGCCTGCCTCGCAGCAAGGCGGGCGAAGCGGGTCGGCAGACAGGGTTTCTAACGGGATTCATCAGTGTAATAAATCAAGGTAGTGAAAATTCGACTGGTTTGGACATGGGGTTGGGGTCGAATTTATACTACCTGATAAAAATACCCCGCTCAGCGTTTTAAGCCAAGTGGGGTAGTGATTCGGCGTAGAGGAAGGCGGCGTTTCGATATTTCTGTCCGCCCGATTCCTTGGAGTCGTGGTGGCGGTAATCCCAGTATTCGTTACTGCAGGAAGTACATACTCCGTCGGTTTCTATCCGGGTGTAGCCGCACTTAGCGAGTATGGCCGCCGAGAGCCTAAAGAGGTCAAGACCAATCAGGTCATCTCGGGCGACTATGAAATCTTGGGGTTCCTGACCGGTCCACCGAAGGGCCGGAGAAACCTTTTTCTCCCAGTAGGGCTGGTCAAAGGTGAGGCAGTGCCCACATATGGCCGGTAGAAACCTGATCGAGGTGGTCTCTGGGCATCCACCGAAGAACTGCCACTGGGTGGCGAAATTGGTTATGATTCGTTGCCCAATGGTCTTCCAGCTGCAATGAAGCATTCCCAGGAGTCCAGTCTTCTCGTTCACAAAGGTCAAGACCGGACATCCTCCTGGAAAGCAGAGGGCTATTCCTTCGTGGGACCAGATGACGCCGTCGCACACCCTTTGCGCGTGGAGCGACTTCTCCAGATTCCAGAAGGGTACCTTGCCAGTATGATCTCTAGCGTCCATGACGAAGACTCTTTTTCGGCTGATGCTCGTGTGTTCGCCACGAAGGAGCGAGAAAACTTCACTTGCGAACACCAGTCCCTGGCAGGTTTCGGGCTGAGACAAACTGAAGTTGCCGGCCTGCTGTTTTGTCATGCCAGTAATCGCGTTCCCTCCCAAGGGGTACGTCGTAAGGATATTCTTCATATCGAACCTCCCTCATATTTTTCTTTGGAGTTACTAATCGAGAATATATCATACAAATAAAAAAAGATGCAATGAGCATCTTTTTTATTGAGGTCTTTCTGATGAAGAAATTTAACTTCCTGCCTGACTTGCGAATCTCGCATCAACATACTCCCAGAATTTTTCTGATCCTCCGACTTGAGCGGCACACTCAGCTTCCTCAGCCCACGTGAGAGCATACTGATGGATACTGGTAAGAGGAAGATGACGATAAACCCAAGCAACCTGACCCTTGGATCCATAGTCGGCCATGACTTGTTGCATTACACCGTGAAAGACCTGACAGTACGGGCACTGAAGATCAGAGAACTCGACAATTTTTACCGGAGCATTTGGGTTTCCACGAATATGGTCGCTCGATGTCACTACGCTCATTTCATAGATCGGATTTCCTTTCTCCTTATCTGAAAGATGAGCCTCTGGATCAATCGCCAAAGCTTCGTCGATGGCTTGTTTCACTACCTCATATGGATAAGCGCCGGCGAGAGAAATTCTCTTGCCGTTCGCTGCAATCACCACGCTAAAAGGAGTTCCTTCAGCACCAGCTTTTTCAGCATCGGCACTTTCGGTTTGAATTTTATTGGCAAACGGTTTTGTTTTAAGACATGACTCAAACTGAGGAGTGCGCAGTCCAATGGCGGCAACAACATCAGCCGGCGGTTTATTCTCAGATCCTCCGTTATCCGTAACCGGCATCTGGCCTTTGTACAGGATGGCGATCGCAATCAAAAATCCAGCAACGACAACCGATAGGGGAATGAGATATGGATTTTGGGATTTATTTTCAAACCTAACATCCATTTCCTGAGGAGCGATTGGATTCACCTCTTTTGTTTTTTGAATGGCGACTACTTTTTCTTCGTTGGTTTTTTTTGTTGGCATGGAAATTATTATAGCATAAGTTCTTTTTCGAAAAGAACTAGCTTGAAAACTTTTCAAACAAGAAAACCCCACTTTTTATAGGTGAGGTTTTTTAGTTTTGGTTTCAAACTTCTAACGGGTGGCAACGGCCGTGTTTGAGTACGATGATTGTAATCCTACATTAAACGCCCTCACACGGTAGTAGTACGTTCCGGTAGTCACCAAGGTGTCATTGAAGTAGTTAACATTCGTACTGGAAGATGCAATCGTAACAAAGGAGCTCGTTACGTTTGGCCCGGAGCGTTGGGTGTGGAATCCCAACTCATTATTAGAGTTATCAGTCCAGGAGAGGAAGACGGAATTGGGGCTGGATGATGCTGTCAGATTTGTCGGTGCGGTGATGGTGGGATTATGAGCGATATACACGACATTAGAATACCCAGAGTATGCGAGTGTGTTGTAGGCTCTTACTCGGTAGTAGTACGTTCCGGTAGCCACCGAGGTGTCATTGAAGTAGTTTAAGTTTGCACCCAAAGTGGCAATTGTTAGGAATGAGTTTGAGCTACTCGAATAAGATCGTTGGATTTGGAAATTAGTCTCATTGTTAGAGTTATCAGTCCAGCTAATAAAAACAGAATTTGGTGATGATGGTGCCGCCAGATTCGTCGGTGCGGCAACAGGTGTTCCAGATGAGTTGCGAACTACGACGACGGAATTAGAGTATCCTGAATATGTTCCGCCACTGAACGCTCTCACTTGGTAAGTATAAGTTCCGGTGGCCGTAAGGGGATCACTAAAGTAGGTTGTATTTGGGCCAGAGGATGCAATAACGAAGGACGCGCTTGAGGTGCTTGGCCCTGATCGTTCAATGTAGAATCCTTCTTCGTTATTAGAGTTATCGTTCCAGACAAGAGCAACGCCACCCGATGTGGATGAGGCTACCAAGTTTGTTGGTGCGCCCAACCCCACGACTGGTGATCCGGGGGTTGTTACTTGGGCTACGTTTGAGTAACCGCCAGCAGCGGTATTTGGAATCGATTTCACTCGGTAGTAAAGAGTAACGCCTGGACCTACGCCGGCGATGGTATCAAGGGTATTAGTTGCATTCGGGTTCACTTGGCCGACATAGGTGAATGAGCTAGTGGCAGTTGAGCTGCTCCGTTCAATACTAAACAAAATTTCATTAGTGGAGTTGTCTGTCCAATAAAGATGAACGGTGCTTGAATTGATTACTTCCGCCATCAGATTGGTTGGGGGATTGGCGCTGGAAGACTTAGTTGCTTGAGCGAGGCCGTTTGAGAATCCTTGATTTGCAAAACCAAGAGTAAAAGCCACACCCAAAACAAGGACAAGTGCTAAAAGATAGATTTTTTTGTTCATAGGGATTATTTTTTTGAGTTAATTTTTCTTTCGCCACCGACCCTCCTTAGTAAGGATATCGCGATAGGAATTAAGGACATTATACCAACTAGAGAAAGAATGTAAAAAGAGGCATAACTGAGACTTGCTGGGTCGATAGAAATACCCAGGTTAGGAGCGAGTCTTTCTAAAAAAGCCTGGTTTTTAATCTGTTCGCCAGCCGCTATCCTTAAGTGATATTCAAGAAGAGTGAGGGGACAGGCAGAAGAAAAATAGAAAAACCCAAAGATCAGGGTTAAAGCAAAAGCTGAAGCTGCTCGCATGGGAAGACCTGTAAAAGGAATGAGCCAGGCTCCGAGAAAGTAAATGATAAGAGCGGCATGAAAACCGGCAATCAGATCGGCGAGAAATCCGTATGGCATAAGCCTGATTGTAGTTTTATTTACCAAAGACTACAAAGTCGGAAACTTTTTTAGGCAGGAACTTTTCTCGCGAAATTTTACAATCTTTGAGAGGCTATCGAATTTTCTCCGTGGAAACTTTTCTATCGAAGGAGCTCTCGGAGGGTGAAAAGCTTGGACTTTCATTTGAAAGTTTTCACCCGAGAGGCAGCGGTGAGATTTCGCAGGAAAATCTCAACCGTGGTCCTTCGTATAGAAAAGTTGAAACTAGTTGCGGGGACCGGACTCGAACCGGTTCCACGAGCTTATGGGGCTCGCATGGTAACCCTTCCACCACCCCGCGATATAGAGACCTTCTCTTAGCGGCTCATTATAGAAGAAAATAAGGATAATTGTCAAAACAAAAATTTGATGATACAAATTGTATATTCAAGCTGGCGTAGCTCAGTGGTAGAGCGAGAGACTCATAAACTCTAGGTCGGAGGTTCGATCCCTCCCGTCAGCACTGCATTTTATGTAGACGTTTTTAAATAGGAGATTAAATAATTCTTTAGCCCTTTACATTTTTCTAGAAAATATATCCTGTGGATATCTGATAACTTGTTATGCCAGTAAAGGTGCTACACTTTATGTAGTGGTCGTTTAGCATGAAGAAATTAATCTATACAAATGAAAAAAGGAATTTTTAGTTTGGCTTTGGCAATCTCTTTAATAGCGACTTTTGCTTTTTTGAATACATCTTTTGCCACCGCTATTGTCGGCGAAGATACCTGGGAACTTGAACAGCCGAGCAACAATATAAGAACTACGACAGGAGTTCAAAATGTTGGTATTGGCGCAGCTGCTCCAAATAGACCCTTGACTATAAAGGGTACCGGCGCAAACTCAGAGTGGATTTCTCTTCGTCGGAATGATGATTTGACCAAGTGGCATATCAATCATAAGAATGGTGGCTTGAATTTCGTAGAAACTGGATTTGGTGACAACCGTCTTTTCTTAGCAGCGGGAGGTAATGTTGGCGTAGGAACTGCTACTCCTAGTGGTAAGTTTGAAGTAGCTGGGACGCTTAAGGTAGGCGCTTTTGCAAGCGATCCACCTGGAACAGAGGGTATGATGTACTACAATACTCAGGCTCGGAGATTTAAATGTAACCAACTTGGTGGTTGGGGAGACTGCGGAGTTCCTACTGGTGGCTTGGTTCTCGATGGCGGTACAGCACCAATTTTAGGATCAGTGCCAAAGTTTACTGGTTCTAATTCGGTTGGGCCAGGAAGTATTATTGATGTCGGCTCTCTCGTTAGTATCGCTGGTGATTTTAGTGTTGGTAATGGAAAGAACTATAAACGCGGATCAGCTACTGGTATGACTGGTGGTACTTGTCCTTCTGGTCAAGTGGTAAGCGGCTTGAATGTTGCTGGCGGTATTGTTACGACTGTGAGCTGTATATCAGTTGCAACCTCGACCGGAAGCGGCTCTTCGTCTGGTGGTTGGATTTCTGGTACGATTACCACGGAGTTAGCTGCTGGAAAGGATTTTGTTGGTATTAATACTGATGGATTTAGTGCTCCAAATAAGCCCTTAACCATCCAAGGTATTGGCGCAAACTCAGAGTGGATCGCTTTGCGCAACAACGGTGGTGCAACCAAATGGCACATCAATCACAAAAATGGCGGCTTGAACTTTGCAGAAACTGGCGTTCAGGACAACCGATTCTTTCTAGCGGCTGGCGGTAATGTGGGCATTGGGACGCCTACGCCAATTGCAAAGTTGGAAATAATTGGTACGACGAATAACACCTTGCGTCTTACAACCAATGGACAAACGGTAGATCTCTATGTGTCTGGAAGTACCTGTGCCCCAGGATCAGTTCCGGTGGTCACTATTGGTACTCGAATACTGTGCGCTAAGTAGAAATTTATAGGGAGTTTACTTCAAGACCCCAGGGGATATAATCCTTCCAGAGCCCATCTTAAAAGTACCGCGAGCCGCGATACGAGCCAATTTTTACAAGGTCGAGGAGGAAGGGCGAAGGCGTACCTTTCGGTACGTCGAGTCCGCAGCGACAAATGAGATTGTGAAAATTGGCCATATCCCTTCGGGTTTTCGCTTTTTTCCGTTCCACGTTGTTTCGACCTCCTCGAAGTACCTCTAGGTACATCTTCGGAGTCCGCGTCTAGCGGAACGGAAAAACATCTGAAAACGCGTCGCCGTGCTACTTTTAAGATGGGTTCTGGTTTTTGTACTGAATCTATGCCAAGAAGAAATTATTTCGATCTTATTCGAGCCATGGTTGTGAGCGATTTCAGACTGCGCTATCAGGGTTCACTACTTGGTTTTTTTTGGGCGTTGTTGCGGCCTCTTCTCATGTACACTGTCCTCTATGTGGTTTTTGCGCGGTTTGTTCGTTTTCCTATTGCTAACTATCAGCTCTATCTTCTCCTGGGAGTTATTTTCTGGAATTTTTTCTCCGAGGCAACTAATTCATCAATCGTGCACCTTTTTGGTAAGGCGGGTTTGATGAAAAAGGTGAATTTTCCTAGAATTATCATAATTTTTTCTTCAACCCTGATTGCTTTCTTAAACTTCTGTCTCAATATTTTAGTTTTTTCCCTTTTTTTTCTCTTTAGCCGCCTGTCTTTTCATTGGGTTCTTTTTTTCGAAATATTTTTTGTCTTAGAATTCCTCATTTTATCTTTCGGAGTCAGTCTCTTTTTGGCTTCTTTAAGTTCGAAGTTCAAAGATCTCATTCATCTTTGGGACATTATTCTTCAGGCTTTATTTTGGTTGACACCAATAGTTTATTCGACCAGTATGATCCCCGATCGATATAGTTGGCTGATCAAGATTAATCCCATTGCTCAGTTGATTGGTTATTCCCGTGATCTCATTTTATATGGACAGTTGCCAACATTGCTACAGATGGCTTTGGTCACTGGTCTGACATTGGTCATATTGGTTATTGGTTATTTAGTTTTTTCTTCTCGTCAACATCGTTTCATTGAGGAACTATAATACTATGCCCGACCCGATAATTAATTTACAAAACATTACGAAACGTTTCGTACTTCCCCACGAGAGACTCGACACGGTCCGAGAGCATTTTGTACATTTACTTCGCCCGAAAACATACGAAATTTTTTCTGCTCTTGAAGGTGTTTCGCTCACTGTGCTTCCAGGAGAGTTTGTGAGTATTATCGGAAAGAATGGTAGTGGAAAATCAACTCTTTTGAAAATTATGGCGGGCGTACTCAAGGCTGACGAGGGAAGTATTGTTATGAACGGGACGATCTCTCCCTTTCTTGAATTGGGAGTGGGATTCCAGCCGGATCTTTCTGGTCGGGAAAACATATCTCTTTATGGTGCACTTTTAGGCCTTAGTCGCCGGGAAATTAAGGAGCGGTATCCTGAGATAGTTGCTTTCGCTGAGATTGAGCGTTTTATGGATCAGAAAATCAGGAATTACTCCTCTGGTATGGTGGCACGTTTAGCTTTTGCGGTCGCGGCCCAAGCAGACGCTGATATTTTTCTTCTCGATGAGGTTTTCGCCGTCGGCGACATTGGATTCCGAGATAAATGCATGAATGTTTTTCGCCGACTTAAAGCTCAGGGGAAGACGATTATTCTGGTGAGTCATGGTTTTGAGGCTATTCGCAACCACTCCGATCGAGTTATTCTTTTAAATAACGGAAAGATAGAAGCTATGGGTTCTCCCAACGTAGTGATTAGTCAGTATGAGAACCTAATTCAGTCTCAGAAAAATGTCCATTAAAGAACAGCAACATCCCAAGATTAGTGTTGTCATTCCCTGTTACAACTATGGGGAGTTTCTTCCTGAAGCGATCGACAGTGTGTTTGCCCAGACGTTTCAGGACTTTGAAGTTATCATCGTCGACGATGGATCGACGGACAGTCTGACACAGGAGGTTCTATCCCAGATAGATCATCCGAAAATTCGGGTTATACGCCAAGAGCACCAAGGAGCTCCGGTAGCTAGAAATCGGGCTATTCAAGAAGCTCAAGGTGAGTTTATTGTTCCGCTTGATGCTGACGACACTATTGCACCTTCGTACCTTGAGAAGTGTTGCTCTGCTATTGCTCAGTTTCCAAAAGTTGGGTTTGTGTATACCCAACGTGTTCACTTTGGAGAAGAGTCTATGACTGTCGGTCGCGAGTATGATTTTGATCGTCTTCTCATTGAGAATTACATTAATACTAATGCTTTGTATCGTAAGTCTGACTGGGAAAAAGTGGGAGGCTACCGAGAAGATTTGTCTTGCTTTCAGGATTGGGAGTTTTGGATAAACTTTGGAAAACATGGAATATTTGGCAAGCTTATTCCCGAACCCCTCTATTTTTATCGACGCCATCCTGCTTCAATTAGTGCAGTGGTTAGTCCAAAACATTGGAAGGAGGCATATCGAGCAATTATGAATCTTCACGACGATCTTTACACTTTCGATAAGATTTTTGATATCAACATTGCCAGGCAGGAGATTATTAACGATTGTCATATGGGTGAGATTCCTATGCTTCACGGACGCCTCCATGAGACATACCAGTTACATGCGGAGCTTGTTAATAAGCTAGTTACTACCGAACAACAACTTCAGCATCTTTACAGGTCTCGTGGATGGAAAATTATTTCCTTTCTTCACAGACTTCGGTTGCGTTTGCCCTTTATTAATAAACTTTAGGTATTTTCTTTTAACCGAATTTACCCTTGTATTTCTGGCCGTAGCGACAAGACTGACCCAGGGTACTCTCTTGGTGTTCGACGATCAAAGCATTTTCTAAGTAGGCCATCGGGATGTTGTTTTCTCGACAGTACATGGAAAAATGCCAGTCTTCGTTTTTTATCTTAACCTCAGGACTTTGTTCATCTGGCCAAGTGAAGTTTCTCATGATATGTGCCGGGGTAACTCTTGCTCCGCCGCCTACGTAATCTACAGTTCTGAGCGTATAAAATGTATCAGTGATTTTGCTATACCTTATAAATCTTTGGTCGCTTCGTGGTCCTCCTAAATTAGCAATGAGTCCCACGGGGAATGGGGAAAGAACGTGATTGGGGAGTAATTCATGGATAGTATTGAGGTGGGGGATAAAATCTGGAGCACGGAGCGCCATGTCGTCATCAAGTTTCAGAATGAGTTTCCCTTGTAACTCAGGCGATATTTTGTTAATTGCCAGTCCTTTACCATAGTTTTTCTCCCACGCTTTCACTCTAAGATTGTACTGTGGAGGCAGGCTTTCGAAGAATGCCTTTAGTTTTCCAGAGGGGCTGGTTCCTTGGAAACAGATAACGTGTTCAAAGTCAAAACTTCCAGCAAAGGCCAAAATGGACTTGATTTGTTGCTCTAGATATAATTCTCTGCCGAGAGTCAGGGTAAAGATGCTAATCATTTCAAGTTATTATGACCGCTCAATTTGGTAAGTAAACTCCGCTTTTTTATGAATAGTCGTGTTTCTTTGAATAATGCACAGTCGTTCCTTAGGGTTTATACTGGAATAATGATTGAGGTATGCCTAGTAATATACCAGAGACCGGAGCGATTTCCAAAGATCCTCGCAGCTCTTAGGAATCAGACTAATCAAGACTTTCGACTGAGTGTCTGGAATAATAGCAGTCAGGAGTTACATAGTGATGTATTTCCTTCCGACAGAATGCAGGTTTGTAGCGGTTTGATTAACTACGGTTCTAAGGCTAGATTTTGGCTCGTTAAAAGAACTACGGGGAATCCCGTGATCTTTTTAGATGACGATCAAGACATTGATGGGGATTTCATTGAGTATATGCATAATGAGTGGGTCAGAAGGGGACCTATGTGTGTGCTGGGA
>JBBUHS010000084.1:0-2170 GCA_038055675.1 Patescibacteria group bacterium
ACCTCATCGGGGCCGTATTTTTTAAATAGTACTAATTCTCCGACTTTGACCGACATTGGAATGCGCTCCCCTTTTTCGTTTGTCTTACCTGGTCCGACGGCCAAAACCTTCCCTTTGACTGGTCGTTCTTTCTCCGACGACTCAGGAAGAACAATCCCTGACTTTGTCACTTTCTCCTCCTCGGCGGCCTCAATAAAGAGGTGGTTTGATAATGGTTTAAAATTCATTGTGTTATAGATGTATTAGTTCGACTTAATAATAGTAGGCTTAATCATAGGGAAATCTGCCTGACTGTCAAGGAATCTCGACTTCCATTCTGGCGGTCACGCATAAAATCCTGTTGGATTTTTGCTGTTCTAGAAACCGATCGTTTTCCGCAACGACCGCCCATATGGAAGTCTCAATTTGAAAAAGGGTTGGAAGCTAGCTTTTTATGATCCTGTCGTAAATATTTAAGACTGCCTTAATGGCATCGCCAGCGGAAATATTGTTCTGTTTATAGAGTCCGTCGGCCACATCGCCAACTGCCCAGATTCGCGAGTGGGAAGTTTGCTGAGTTTTGGGATCAGCAATAATTTCGTTTAAGCCGTTCAGTTTCACCACGCTCTTTGCCATATCTGAGTTTGGTAAGGCGCCAATTTCAATAAATACTCCCTGAAGTTCTAAACGCTTTTCTTCTCCGGTTTTTAAATCCGTATAGACTAAGCCGTCAACAAAATCTTTTCCGCTAATTGATTTGGTTTCCGCCTCCAGAATAACTTCAACTTTCGGGGAAGATTTTATTTTTTCCTGACTGACCGCGTCACCTCGAAGAGAACTGGTTCTTTCAAGAAGAATTATTTTTGAGGCGTATGGCAAAAGATCCACCGCGGCCTCGAGGCCGGCATTACCTCCGCCAACCACTGCCACTACTTTGTCTTTAAAGAGCGGCGCATCGCAAATAGAACAGTAAGCCACTCCCCGGCCATCGAGCTCGGCTTCGCCAGGAACTCCAAGTTTCCGCCGACGGCTACCGGAGGCCACAAGAAGAAACTTTGTTTCTAACCTTTTTCCGGTCGATGTTTCTAAAATCAAATGATCAGAAGCATTAACAACCGACTGAACCAACTCTCCATCAACAATCTCGATCCCCTCCTGAGCCCGAACGTGTTCTTCTAAAGCTTTTCCAAGATCTAATCCGGAGATTGATTTCGTGCCGATCCAGTTTTGGACATCAGCCGAAACCAAAGACTGGCCGCCAAAACTTTCAGCGACTAAAGCAACTTTTATTTTTTTGCGAGCGGCATAGACACCAGCGGCGACACCAGCCGGGCCGCCACCGATAATTACAAGGTCATACATAAGAGTAGTGGATAGAATTTAGAATCTAGTAGTTAGTATCAGATTTCAGGAGTAAGAATTCAAGACTATCTACCCAACTAAATTCTAGATTCTAACTTCTAGATTCTCGTTAGGGTGCTAAATTTAAGGCCTTGGCGACCGCCTGGCGATTAAATCCAACAATAATAGTTCCGTTGATATCGATAACTGGTACACCAAACTGATGGGATTTATTGACCATCTCCTCTCTGGCCGCATCGTCCTCGGCCACATTCACCTCGGTGTAAGCGACATTATTTTTTTCAAAATACTCTTTGGCTAATTTACAGTAGACACAGGTTGGAGTGGAATAAATTTTTACAACGTTGACCATAGGAAAGTTTTTAGTAGTTTATGGTTCTATTGTACTGAGGTCGTCAAGTGGTGTCAAAAAACATACTGCAACTCTTTTGATTTAGTCTCTGAAACTGAGGTAAAATGAAGCTCTAGTATGGATTTTTCCTCTTTTATTAACGTAGTTGACTGGGTCACTACTCACAGCTACCTCCTCATCTTTCTGGCTCTGGTCGTTGAGGGGCCGATTGTTACCGCGGCCTCAGCCTTTGCGGCTACCCTTGGATACCTCGATCTTCGAGTAGTTTTTGTTCTATCGTTTCTTGGAGACCTAACCGGCGATCTCACCTACTACTCAATTGGCTACTGGGGAAGGAAGGGTTTTATAGAAAAATACGGAAAACATTTTGGCTTAACACCGTCTCGCCTAGAACGAGTAGCTGGCCTCATTAAAACGCATCCTATAAAAACTCTGGTTGCTTCAAAGTATATTCCGATTATTTCTGCTTCTGGCCTG
>JBBUHS010000085.1:0-2581 GCA_038055675.1 Patescibacteria group bacterium
CGCCTTTGGCCTTACCACGCTCACCGATCCAGCTCGTTATGGATTGTCTTTGGTTCTTGGTGGCGGAGAGGTCCGTCTAGCCGATCTTGTTCAGGCGTATTCCGTTCTCGCCCAAGAAGGAACAAAGCACAGTCAGGCTTTTATCCTCGAAGTGAAAGATAGCGCTAGTAATCAACTGGAGGTCTATAAGGATGTTAATAAGGAGGTGATTGATCCGCAGTATACTCGCCTTACAACTGATATTTTAAGTGATGTTTCTGCTCGGGCAGACCTCTTCCATAGTAGCCTTAATTTAACCGTATTCCCGGGCTATGACGTGGCAATGAAGACTTGTACCAGTAATGACTATCACGATGCCTGGACGGTCGGTTACACGCCATCGTTGGTAGCTGGCGTCTGGGCTGGGAATAACAATAATGCTCCGATGCAAAAAAGTGGCTCAAGTATTCTGGCCGCGGTACCGATCTGGAACGCCTTCATGAAGGAAGCTCTAAAAGAATTCTCTCCAGAAACATTTACTCGACCCGATCCAGTAATTGTTGAGAAGCCTGTTTTAAAAGGACAGTATATTGTTGATAATCAGATTCACTCAATCCTCTACTATGTTGATAGAAAAGATCCCAATGGGCTAGCGCCAGCGAATCCAATGAGTGATTCCCAATTTATAAACTGGGAAACGGGAATACAAGGTTGGTTTACCAAGAATCTTCCGACTGGAACATTCCTTCTGGGAAGCTCGACCCTCCCCGTAACAAACACTACTACCCCTTAAGAACGGGCATTAGAATATAAAAGTAGGAGGTGTCTTTTGGAGACCGGACAAGAATTGGTTTTCCCTGTTCGTTAAAACCAAAAAATATTTCTTCGCTTCCAACCGCCTTTAAGGCATCGATGATATATCGGGCATTAAAAATATTTTCCAGATTTGCCGGATGAGTTATTCTTGCCGCTAGTTGATATGCGTTTTGTCCGATTGCTTGGTTCTCAGAAAAAACTTCTAACACTTTCTGTCCTTCAGAAATTTTTAAATTAACTTCCTGAAGCTGGCCGCTAAAAACACTGCTCAGCTTTAAAGCTTCCTGAAGTTCTGGCTTATTAACAACTGCTTCCGTTTTAAAGTCTTTTGGAATGATTGGTTCATAATTCGGGAAGGTACCGGTGTGGAGGCGAGAAATAACCTTCCAGTTCTTTCCGGCAAAAAGGATTTGGTGTTCATCTTTATAAATTTTTACCGGATCCTCCGTGAGAAGAGGAATAACCTCCTGAATGGTTGGTAGGGGCACAAGGATTTTAAAACTGTCAGTAAAGGTGGTGGAAAAAAGATTTACTGGAAGCGTTTTTTCCGCTAAGCGAAAACTATCGGTGGCTGCCAGTTTTAACTCATCAATTGAGAAGTGAAAAAGAAGGTTATAAAGCTCAGGACGGAGGTCGGAAAACTGGCTGGCAATAGAGACTTGTTGAAGGGCTTCTTTGAGGAGTGAGCCTTTAATTTCCAAGACGCCACCAGACTCTTCAACCCCTGGAATAATAGGAAAGTCTTCAGCTGGAAGACCTTGAATAACTGCTTCGTAATTATCTGTTTTGATTGTTGTTTGAGAGCCCATGGTTTCGATGTTGATTCGGTCACTTTGTAAAGAGTTGATGATGGTATGGAAAATGGAAATTGGAATAGTGACACTTCCTTCCTCAATAATCTTTCCGGAAATAAGGAACTCGATGCCGATTTCTAGATTAGTTGATCTAATGTAAATAATATTGTCCTCCGCGGAAAGAAGAAAATTTTTAAGGATAGGGAGATTTTGATCACTCCCTTTCATACCCCCAGCTGCCCCCACCGCTTCTTTTAAGTTGTCTTTAATAACTATTAATTTCATTATTATTATAGATTATTAGGCATGTGGATTGTGGGTATAAATTCGATAGAGTCTTTATTTATCAGTTCTTCATAATCATTTCTCTGTGCACAGGCTTTGGAAAACTTCTTTATGGTGTCTTATTAATTAAATCTTTAATCATCAGTATTTTTTGGTTAAGGAGAGAGTTCTTATTAACCTCATGGTTAATCTTCTCGTACGCGTGAATTGCGGTCGTGTGATCTCTCCCCATCCTTTCCCCAATATACGGATACGAAAGATTTAAGATATCCCGAAGTAAGTACATACCAATCTGACGTGGTTCGACGACTTCTTTCTGTCTTCGACGACCAACTAAATCAGACAATGGAATATTAAAGAATTCGGCAACAGCGGCCAAAACCTGTTCCGGATTAACCTTATGAGAAAAGTTATTTATGGAGTTGTCGATGATTTCCTCTACCACTTTGCCGCCTACCTCAATCTTCTTACTTTCTTGATAGAAGATTATCTTCTTTAAAATTCCTTCAAGCTCACGAACATTCTTCTTCACTTTTTTAGCAATAAGGTCAATTACCTCCGGAGAAAGATCCTGCCCTAATTCCTGGAGTTTTCCCTTTATAATAGCCACCCGAAGCTCATATTCAGCATAGGTGATGACAGCGATCAAGCCGCCCTCAAAGCGCGAACGGAGTCGATCCTCAAGTGTTGGGATTGATTGTGGCGGA
>JBBUHS010000086.1:0-1510 GCA_038055675.1 Patescibacteria group bacterium
TGGCGTCTCCGGTCGAGAATCCGCCAAGCGACGTACACGAGTCTGCGTCCGCCGAGCTCCAAGTCAACGTGGAGGACTGCCCGGCATCAATAGTGCTCGGACTGGCGGAGAGCGAAGCGGTCGCCGCTTGTGATTCAGAACATGAAGCGGTTGAGCCGCCGCCCGCACCGGCGCAGGACCAAGTATATTCACCAAAACCGTCCACGTTGGATGTGCTCGAACCTGCGGCACAACTGTAATGAGTGGTTGAACAAGAACCGTCTACCGTAGGCGACACACTTGCGCCGGTTGCAGCATCACAACCCCAAACAAGATTCGACGAGCACCCAACGACATGGACCACTCGTCCCCCCGTTATGAAGAATAGTGGAACGGAAACGGCCGTGTCAATAATTATATTAACAATACGGAATATTACCGCAGCATGTGCAGGACGCGGAAATGAAAAAGACGTAAGAAGTATGAGCGGGAAAATGAGAAAAACTCCTATGCGTTTGGAAAAATTTGAATGCTGTATTTTCTCTCGCATAAGCTCAGTGTAGCACAGCAAAATTAATAAACAGGAACGAAAATATCAATGCCGACGCAAAGGGGATAACCGCCCCAGGCTCTACGTATCTGCCGGAGAGAATATGTCTCGTCAAGAAAAGGAAAAGTAAGATGCTCGAAGTCATGGACATGCTCGTAAACAACGCCGCCTCCCGAGATGCATCACCGCTAATGAAAAAGAATGCCGCCAGAAGTCCTGCGAGAATCAGAGCGCTTGAGAACGCGACCGAGAGCCATTTTCTGTAGAAAACAAAACCATACCCAATAATAGTATTGATCAGTACGTAACAAAGGGAAAGCAATGTCCCGAACGTCAGGAGAATAGTACCTCTATTGAGAAAGCTCATGAGGAGGTCAAGGGCGGTGTATATGCCAATGCCAAAAAAAATTATGCCGAGTATCGCATACGCCGCGTATATGAAACGAGAATATCCCGGCGTATGCCACACACGCTCAAGTGCACTCACATCATCGGGAGAAGCCGTCGTATTTTCTTGTAAAGAAAACATCGTATCCACAGAATACCCTTTATTTAAAAAAACCCAATGGCGCAAAATGGTACTATGTGGACATATGGATCCTACGTTCGACATTGAAGACCCCATGAATACCCGCGGCACGAAAAGTAACGTAGTAGTTATTTCGATTATAGGAGTAGCCGTAGGAATGCTTATAGGCGCAGGGATTATGATGTACATTTCTCGAGATGCAGTATTTTTTACTGCTCCTTCGACAGAAAACGTAGGTGTTCTTTCGTACCCTGACCAGAAGGCACCGGATGTGATTCAAAAAACGAACATTCTTCTTCCGAAGAAACTCGTGTCAAAAGACTACCATTTGCTCATCAACAAAATTTTGAACGAGTTGAACCAGGTAGAAACAAACAACAACGCAACACTCCTTCCCCTCATGAATTCCATCAAGCAAAAAAGTGCTGCGGGAGATTTTAATGGTTTTTTCG
>JBBUHS010000087.1:0-8419 GCA_038055675.1 Patescibacteria group bacterium
CCAGAAAGAATAGAGTCTAAAACCATAGCAAACTCTATCTGATTGAGAGGGTGATGCTGGGCATTGATAGGTCCAGGTCGCAGAATCGTTATGCCAACTGAAACAACAACCACAAACGCCACTACAAAGAGCGGGATAATAATGTGTTTTTTTATTTTCATACGAATATTATACCAAATAATATTAATCTAAGAAACAAGGCTTCCACTTATCCAAAAAACCAGCTAGAATGTACCCCATATGACCGATGAGTTTCCGACCCGATACGACCCCCAAGAAGCCGAACCAAGAATCTATTCCCAGTGGGAAAAGTCAGGCTATTTCAATCCAGACCGATGCGTTGAAGATGGCATTACCTCAAAGGAGGCCGATTATTTTTCATTAGTTCTCCCTCCCCCCAACGTCACCGGCACCCTTCACCTTGGCCATGCCTTTGAAGATACTGTCCAGGATATTATTATCCGCTACAATCGGATGCGAGGAAAACGAACTTTGTGGATTCCTGGCACTGACCATGCCGCTATCGCCACCCAAGCAAAAGTAGAATCAGTTCTCAATAAAGAAGAAAAGAAAAATCGACACGACTTGGGTCGAGAAGAATTTTTGCGTCGCGTTCGCGAGTTTGCTGAAAAAAGCCATGACACCATCGTAAAACAGGTTAAAAGAATTGGCGCTTCTCTCGACTGGAGTCGCGAGGCTTATACACTTGATGAAAAAAGGAGTTCGGCAGTCAAAATAGCCTTTGAGAGAATGTATGGTCTCGGACTTATTTATCGAGGAGCTCGAATTGTGAACTGGGATCCAAGGAGCCAAACAACAGTATCAGACGACGAGGTAGTTCACGAAGAAACAAACGGCCTCCTTTATACCTTCCGATATGACAAAGACTTCCCTATTGCCATCTCCACTACTCGACCAGAAACCAAAGTTGGTGATGTGGCCGTAGCGGTAAACCCAAAAGATGAGCGGTACAAAGAATATGTTGGGAAAGAATATAAAGTAAAATTTGTTGATAAAGAATTCGTTATTAAAATAGTTGCCGACGAGAATATCGATCCGGCTTTTGGTACGGGTGCCGTCGGCGTGACACCAGCTCATAGCCTCATAGACTGGGAGATTGCGGAAAAAAACTCCCTTCCCTACACTCAGGTTATTGATGAACAGGCTCGAATGACCGAAGCTGCCGGACCGCTTCTGGTCGGTAAAAAAACTCTGGAAGCTCGCGAAATAATGGTGACCTGGCTAAAACAGGAGTCGCTGATGGAGAAGGAGGAGGAAATCAAGCTGAATCTTTCAAAAGCTGAGCGGAGTGGTGGGACTATTGAACCACTTCCCAAACTCCAGTGGTTTATTGATGTTGGTAAGCCGTTTATTCTTTCTGACTCAAAAATCGAAGGCATTAGTTCTGGCGAAACAACGACACTCAAAGAAATAATGAAGCAGGCTGTATCGGGTGGTCAGGTAAAAATTATTCCGGACCGTTTTGAGAAAGTCTATTTCCACTGGATAGAAAACCTCCGTGATTGGTGTATTAGCCGACAACTCTGGTTCGGCCACCGTATTCCCGTGTGGTACTGCCTGAAGTGTGGCGTTCCTACCGTGAACGCTCAGATATCTTCGAAATGGTTTCTGGTTCGGCATGGAGAAACTGATGATAATAAGGAGCATCGTGCCTCCGGAGGCGGGAGAGATGTTCCATTGAATGAGGTAGGCGTTGCACAAGCGGAAAAAGCTGCAGAAATACTCAAAGGGCAGAACATAGGACTAATCATTAGTTCTCATCTAACTCGAGCCAAACAAACTGCAGAAATAATCGCTAAAGCAACTGGAGCAGAAATTATCTACGACGAGGAATTGCGGGAACGCTATATGGGAAAAGTGGAAGGTGTGCACCATGATGAAATTAAAGAACTCTATCCAAGTTTCTGGATAGACTACCATGGAAAGTCAGCAGAAAATGAATCGTACCACGAAACTGGAGAACGTGTTCATGTGGCTTTCAAAAAACATAGAGATAGCCATGACGGAATGAATGTTGTAGTGG
Organism: Patescibacteria group bacterium; assembly: GCA_038055675.1. Lineage (GTDB taxonomy): Bacteria > Patescibacteriota > Minisyncoccia > UBA6257 > 2-01-FULL-56-20 > JBBUHS01. Next base: position 2,045 of record JBBUHS010000087.1, read on the forward strand.
TAAGTCACGGCGGAGCAATTCGTACTCTATTAAAACACCTAAAAAATCTGACTCCCGAGGAAACGCTAACTAAGATGCATCTCATTCCTAATGCAACTCCTATTCCTATAGACATTCTCTCTCAAGATTGCACGAACTGTGGAGAAAAACTTTTCGAGCAAGACCCGGACACTTTAGACACCTGGTTCTCTTCGGGAATGTGGACGTTTAGTACTCTCGGCTGGCCCGAGAAGACAAAAGACCTCGAGACCTATCACCCTAATAGTTTTATGGCTCCGGGGTATGAGATTATCTTTATGTGGGTGGCCCGAATGATTCTTATGAGTGGTGCGCTAATTGGCGAAGTCCCCTTCCGAACGGTTTACTTCCACGGCATTGTTCGAGACAAAAACGGGCAAAAATTCAGCAAGTCAAAAGGTAACGGTATTGATCCGATTGATATGGCCGAGAAGTATGGCGCGGACGCCCTGCGCATGGCTCTTATTGCAGGAGCTTCGCCAGGTAACGACGTGAAGTTCGACGAAGACCGAGTTCGCGGCTACCGCAACTTCGCCACAAAAATATGGAATGCCTCCCGATTTCTCGTCATGAATAAACCCGACTCGGCACGACCAGAAACCATCACTCCAACAAAAAAAGACAAAGAGATTCTAGACGGGTTTCTTCAAATCAAATCAGAAGTCGCTAAACATATCGAGGAGTTTGATTTTCATCTCGCGAGTGAGAAAACATATCATTACTTTTGGCACACCTTCGCCGACAAAATCATCGAAGAAGCAAAATCTCGTCTCAAGGGTGATGACATGGCTGATCAGTGGGCTGCGTATGATACTTTAGAGCAAGTCCTTCTCGGTAGTCTCATCATGCTTCATCCATTTATGCCTTTCGTCACCGAAGAGATATATCAGAAGTTTCGACCAGAGAAGATGTTACTCGTGGAGCGGTGGGACTAATCATCTGGAAGTTTGATATAATAAGTTTATATGGGATTTCAAGCCGCCGTTCTCGGTCTCAGTTTACTTCCCGGATTCGTCTGGCTCTTTTTTTTCTTCGAAGAAGACGATCATCCAGAACCTAAGCGCCTCGTTGCCCTAGTCTTTATTGTTGGAATGGTTTCGGCTATTATTGTCGCCTTTATCGGTCTTCTGCTCAAAGATTATTTCTTTGGTAGTATGACAGACCTCTCTTTGCCCTATCTAGCCATGGCCTCGACTCTTGAAGAACTCGGGAAGTTTGTCCTCGTCGCTCTTTTTGTGAGACATATGCGAGCCTTTGATGAACCCGTAGATGCTATGATTTATATGGTCGTGGGTGCCCTGGGTTTCGCTACGCTTGAAAACGTCGCCTATCTTTCGCAAGAAGCGTCTCGCAACCAGCTCCTCACCTCAGTAGCCCAGATCGCCTCCTTGCGCTTCGTTGGCTCTACTCTACTCCACGCACTCTGCTCAGGCATTGTTGGATACTTCTGGGCCCTCAGTATCAGACATTTCCATAGACCTGAGTATATTCTTCTCGGACTTTTTCTGGCTTCTGGCTTGCACACCTATTTTAACTATCTTATTATTACCTATGGTAGTATGTTTTTTGTCCTTCCCCTTCTTCTCGTCGCCGGATTTTTTGTCCTCAGCGACTTTGAAGAACTGAAGTGGCGAGCCGTTTAAAAAGTGATATACTGATACCAATATGAACCCCCACTCAGAAACCCACATCGACGAAGAAATCAACGGAGAAGAAAACGAGTTCTTAAAAGTTGATCTGGCTAAAGCATCGTCCAGCGCTACCAGCAAACCAAAGCTTCACTTCCGCCCAGAAGAACCGTCAGCTGATGACGAACCAGAGGGTCAGCTCACGATTGATGTCTACCAGACACCGACTGAGATAGTTGTGGAATCTGCCGTAGCCGGTGTTGATCCCGATAAAGATTTAGACATCAATGTTACTGCCGACTCAATCACTATCAAGGGCCGGCGGCACCGAGAACACCAGGTAAAAAGCGAAGACTACTTTTATCAGGAATGCTACTGGGGAAAGTTCGCCCGCTCCGTCATTCTTCCCCAGGAAGTTGACGCTGAGGCCGCTCATGCTGTTTTCAAAAACGGAGTACTCACTATTCGTCTTCCCAAATTAACCCGCCAGAAAGCTAGGAAGATACGAGTTCGAATGGAATAACAAGTTCATTTCTCTTTCGGAAGACACACATAAAATCCTGCTGGATTTTTGATCCGCTCGGTCCGTCGTGCTCCCTGCCTACTCGCCTCGCTAAAGCGCCGGCCTGCCTCGCAGTAAGGCGGGCAAATCAGGCCAGCGCAAGGTTCCAGAAAAAGAAGCCTCTCCCTCGGTTTTACTAATGGTTTTTTGACTTCCTCTCCCAGTAATGCTAGAATAGCCCCATGCGACAGTGTCAACTTTGTGGCAAAGGATCAATCATTCGAGGCAAGCGGAAACTCCTTCGAGGTCACTATAATCCCATTCCTGGACAACGAAAATACCCTAATTTGCAGTGGGCGCGAGTTAAAGACGTACGAATGAAAATCTGTATGTCTTGTCTTAGAAAACTAAATCAAGTCAAAACGAAAGTTGCCGCAACCAGGAAGAAAACAAAAAAAGAGGCTTAAGCCTCTTTTTTTGTTACTACCGTAGCTAAGTTCTTAATCTGTTATTTACCTTCGAGAAGAGCCTCGAGGCGACTCTCCACCTCCGGAATACCTGGGCTGAGCTTCTGTATTGCTTCGAGCTCGACTCTTGCCCCCTCCTTATTCCCCTGTTTTTCATAAACTGAAGCAAGGAAGTATCGAGCATCCAAAAATTCAGGATTCAAGGTAATCGCCTGATTAAGAGCTGGGATAACTTGGTCCTCCTCTCCTCGAGCATCATAAATCTGAGCAAGTACAAAGTATGATTCCGGAGTATTGGACTTCAGCGCAATAGACTTTTTGACCAACCCTTCAGCAACTTTCAAGAAAGCTTCTTTTTCGGTGCTGGTAACCGTGCCCGACTGAGCGAGTTTGATCTGAGATAGAAAAAGTGGGTAGAGGGGATGGGTTGGATGAAGTTCTGCGGCTTTTTCATAAACTACAATGGCCTGGTCGAGAGCTCCGGTTGCCGAGAGAACATTTTTATAGATGTCTCCCAAGAGAGCCCAGTTCTTGTGATTAATCGGGTTTAATAACACTGCCTCATTCGCATAGCCTAGACTATTCCCTAGAAGCGCCTGTGGATCAGAGGAGCTGGCTGGCTGAGTATTATTCATCACCGCTGCCAGTTCAGAAAACCACAAGGAACTCATAACGCGAGCGGTGTATTCATTCGGAAACACTTGGTATGATTTTCCGATTACAGGAATAAGAGCGGCGGCCTCTGTGTTTGTTCCGGAAGATGTAAGAATCTGGTTGAGAGACAGGAAGGAAAAGGCTCTCTGTCCCAAAAAGAATATAAGAACAATGACCAAAAAGAGAGCGGCGGTTGTCATAAGAGAGCCAATAAAAGCCCTCCGCGCGGTTTGAAAATGAATATCGTATTCTCCATAATTTTTCCTGGAAGAAAAAAGGAGGCCGGCAAAGAAGAAAAGGTAGAGCGTGAGCGTGGAGCTTAAGCTGGCGGTTAGAGAATTGACCACAAGGTAGAAAACGAAAACCCAAACAAGATCGTACAAAGAGAACTCACCTCCTTCCGCTCTTCGAATGACTTGACGCGCTCCCCTTGCCACTAAAATAGCAAGAAAGAAAAATAGGGCGAGTGAGGCAGTCAATCCAAAAGTAGGTAGAATAGTTAACCAGAAAGAGTATCCCGTCTCCAAGTCTGTATTCCAAAAAGGAGTGAGGTTTACGCCGAGTGGTCGAAAACGACCATAATCGAATGCGTAAGTATTGGGACCCGATCCAAACAGTGCCGCCTGATATCCTCCCTGTAGCGTCTGAGAAGTAATTGAAACTGAGGCTGAAAAACTAGGGATCACTTCAGGTGGTAGAAGAGAAAGGAGCGGTAATCGGTAGGCTCCATAAATACTAGCGAACGACAAAGCAACAACACTGAGGACAATGGCTATTAAAAAGCGACTGCTCTTTGTAGCCTCCCCCCAGACCCCATATACTCGAAAACCAAGGACTATAAGGAGAGTGAGTATGGTGCTAATGAAAACCGACGGGCTCCCGACAAAGAGGAGGGTGACGAAAGCAACTGCCCCGAAAACACTAAGCCCTATGGCTGTCCGAGAAGTTAGTTCGGTGTAAAACAGTAAAAGTAGAGAAAAAATAAAACCTATTCCCAAAAAGATAGATAGGCTGGTAATATTGCCAATCATATTGAAAACACCTACCGTAATTCCAAAAAATGGTTTCTGAAGATAGAGAACTGATATGTTAGCGGCAACAGTAAGAAGCAAACTAATGAACCAGGAAAAAATAAGCAACCTAACCAAAGATTTCTCGCGATTCTGAAAAAGGCTACCGGCCAAGAAAAACAATATGAGTCCGATAATAAAAGTTAGAACTGGTGTCCCGTTGGTATAGCCATTTCCCCAGAAACTCAACCCAAAAGCGGGCGAAAAGAAAAGTGATGCGCCTGCCCCAAGAACAAAAATACTAAAGAGGGAGTATGTAAGACGAGAGCCTCTTGGAAGCGATAGACTCTTTCGCTGGAGGGTGTCTATAAGAAAAGAAAAGAAACTGAAGAGGACAAGGATGCCTATCACTGTCTCCTGCATAATGAAAATAACCCCTGCCGTACCGGGAATAAAGATGGTTGGTAAAAGAAAAATGGCTAAGCTAGTACTCAGCCGACTTATCTTTTTCCAGACACTCTCCCCTTCCTTTATTTCTTTCTCTGCACTACCTACCAACCCCGAAGTCACCATCTCCTCTATAACCTCTTTTTTTATTTTTTTTGCTCGTGGCATAGAAAAAATTATACCTCAAAGCCATCCATATTCCAAAGTAGAATTCTCACACCTACCTTTACTGATATCCTCAACTCGGATACCCTGAGAAGACCTCGGGCTGTAGTCCCGACGTAAGATTTATAGAAAGAGGAGGTCGGGGTAGCTAGTTTATAAAGTACGGGCTGTAGTATACCGGTAGTACGTCCCGATTTTCTTCTGTAATCCACGGGCCATGGGATAATGGTAGTCCGCACGCATGGGGTGCGTGTAGCGGCGGTTCAATTCCGCCTGGCCCGACTAGACTTGTTCATAAATTTTCAAGAGTCGAGATAGAATTGCTCCAGCGGCAATTATTCTCTGCCTCTCGGTACAAAAATTCCGCTTTGCGGAAACCAATCTTTTTGTACCTGCGAGAGCCTCGAGAAAATTGTGAACAGCCTTGAGTTCTACTTAAGGTAAAATTTATAGACGTAATCGCAAGAAGTAAGAAGGAAAATAAAAAAGCCCGCAGAGTTTTATCTCTTTGGACCTTTATTGCTTACGGATCTGAACATCCCGCGAGAGCATTGTTTACGCTGTTGACCAGCTCGTTGATTCCGACCACTCTATCCGCGTTGCAATCACCACAACACCCCTTGGAAGCTTGGGTTCCGGTGGTGATCCGGTAGGGCTGTCGGAAACCAAGGTCATTTGAAACTTGTTCCGCCGGAACCACGTCTGATGAGAAGAGCTCCGAGGTGACGCACCCCTCGAATGCCGAGAAGGAAGAGTTCATCACCCGCCGCTCGATAACGGCATTGACCCTCTCAACATAGAGGCTGTTCCCTGGCGGCAGAATAGCCGCCATTGGAAAGGCCGAAGGAGGATTGTAGACATCCTTCGGCACCATGAAGAAGGGTGTGCCGGAGCAGTCCGGCGCCTCGAAAGCGACACGCTCCATCGAAGTGATCCTGTCACGCCAGACGAGAACCTTGATCAGTAGTCCCGGATTCGGTTCTAGAACAACTACCGAGTAGTTGTCGGTGCCACCGGTATCGATCAGGACACCGACCTCTTTGCCCGTGGCGTCGACCACCATCATCTGGGTCGCGAAGGGCATTCCAGCAAAGGCTGGAACGGCTGTCGTGAAGCTCACCACAAGGGCAACTACGAGCATCATGCTTTTCATCTCAGAATCCTTTCTTGTTTGGTTGTGAGAACGACAACATTATGTTGTCACTATTTTAATTTTAACAATTTTATTTACAAAAAGTTAATATTAACGTATTATCATTTTCCCAGAAAAATTAAGGTCTGGTCTTTTTATCCACAGAAATAAGTGACTCTCTACGGGCTTCCGCCCGTAGCATCATTAGAGATCAAGCTGCGCTTGGCCGTTTTTTTGGAAAATAACGGCAGCCCTCCATCTATGGGCTGCCGCCCATAGTTTTATGCGGGTAATAAAAAGCTCCCACAGAGCGGGAGCTAGAAAACAAACTTCGCACGCACGGCCAGCTTCC
>JBBUHS010000088.1:0-4095 GCA_038055675.1 Patescibacteria group bacterium
GTCCCGGCTGAAGCGTAGTTTTAAGGTAGGGTTGGTTGAACCACACTACTTTTATTAACCCACTTTCATCTCGGATAACAGCCTGCACCACAATCATGCGCCTTCGAAAACTTTTTCGTACATCGATAGTTTCGACGATACCCTGAATGGTTGCCTGTTCGCCCGTTGCTAAATCAGAAATAGGGGAGAGTCGAGAGAAGTCCTCATATCTACTAGGAAAATGAAAGAGTAGATCCTCAACAGTCATGAGGCCCAGGCGTTCTAGTCGACTAGCATATTTTAATCCGACGTACGGAAGTTGGGCGAGGGGAATTTTCAAGAAGGAAGTGCTCATAAGCCAGACGGCTGGAAGATCACCGGTCCATAAGTATCAAGGATCGATCCCGAAGAAGAGAAACTATTCAGTTTATAAAAAGCAGTTTGGGAAACAGCATCGTCGACGAAAGAGAGTGAGTAGGGTTGGTTGGCAACTGGTTGGGACTGATGGAAGAAAACCGTCCAGGGACCATTTCCGTTTACTGCTCTCAGTATCTCCACTGCGACCGAGGAGGTGTTGAGATGAGACCAGCCAATCTGAATTTTTTTATTAACTTCCTTTGCCCAAAACTGTTCTACGGAAAGAGTGCTGGATCCCGAGACCTCTCCTTGGGGAGTATAGTAAATGACTGTGCTTGTAGAATTATCTACCGAAGTGCTTGATGGGGTGTTTGTTGTAGTGGAAGAACTTTGAGGAGAGGGAGAGGTATTACCAGAAGACGGATTTCCTCCTCCGGAAGATGGAGTTTGATTAGTATTTGGAGCGGGTGTTGTGTCGCCGCCAGTAATCGAGGTTGGTGGAGAGGACCAAACAATCCCTCCATCAGCTCCTACTGCCTCAAAGCGATAGACATATCCGAGAAGTCCCTGGGAGTATGTTGCTTGAAGCTGGATCAAACCTTCGGCGAGATTAGAAACTGAGATTGTTTTCCAGAGGCTCCAGCGAGGTTGTCCCTCTCGGGCTCGGAAGATGTGAATATCTCTCATACCCGACCTTAGGTTCTTCCAAGTGAGAACAAGGCGACCATTTTTATCAACCGAAAGATTAATCTGAGGATCGGTTGATGGAGGGGTTTGGAGTGCTGTGTTTTTTGGAGAAGTCACTGGTCGGAACTGAGGCGGCAGAAGTCCGCTCAGGTTTCCAAAGGCAACGTAATAAAAACCAACCAAACCAAGGGTCGCGGCAACGACCAATACTCCAATCAAAAAATAATAAAAGACCTTGGAATTCATTCGGTGCACCCACAAGGGATCGAACCTTGGACCGTCTCCTTAAGAGGGAGCTGCTCTACCAGCTGAGCTATGGGTGCTTTCTTCTTTTTACTACTGGTTTGATTAATTTGTAACCAGCTGACCTGCCTGCTCGCCTCGCTAAAGCTCTGGCCCGCCTCGTAGCAAGGCGGGCGAAGCGGGCCGTCAGGCAGGGCTATGGGTGCTCGAGAAAAATCCCGACGTTTTTGAAAGTAATAAACGATGTCGGGATTCCGACTTCAATTATTTAAGTAGGATAGTGCGTCGGAACTAGATATATTCTATCCGATTTTTAAAAAAAGAAAAGCCGCCCGAGGGCGGTTTTTCTGTGAAGGCCTAACGCTCGATACTAGCAACAGCGACACTTTCTTCCTCCGAGCTTCACTGCGCCAGCCGCGATTACGGTCAATGGCCAGGCGAGATTTACGAAATCTTCAGTGAGAATATTGAAGTTCAGTAAAAGAAACAAAGCACCAAACAGCATTACAAGAATTGGAATCATCTTGTGATGAACGCAACTACACACATTCTTTTTGTCCATTATTGAGTCTTCCATAGTTATAAATAGGCGAGATAAAAATCGCGACCTTTTGTCTTATTATAGCACACCCCCTGAGCCGGAGGCTTATCAGAAATACGAGTGCTTCCGGAGGGAAATCGAACGTCGCTCGTATCCACTCGCTCTCTAAAAACCCCTGCCTACTCGCCTCGCTAAAGCTCCGGCCGGCCTCGCAGTAAGGCGGGCGAAGCGGGCAGGCAGGCGACATTAAGTGACATACACGGAAGTTTTCTTTTGAGAGAGGCTATCGGAGGCACAAAAGCTCGGTCTTGTTTTGTGCCGAGATGCAGCGGCACTTCTCGCTGGAAGAAGTGAACGCGACTCTCTCAAAAGGAAATTGTAGTGCTTCCGGAGGGATTCGAACCCCCAATAACAGGTTCGAAGCCTGTCGTGATATCCATTTCACTACGGAAGCTGATTTTTTATCCTAACCCAGTAGTAGAAACTCGGCAAACGCGACTTGAATGCCAAGGCTGAGTTTTCACTACTGGGCTAACTCGATTTGGATGATATGCAAAGGATCTGGTAAAATGGGGTAACTATGAATGAGGCCTTTTTCGTTTTTCAACTCATTGTCCTTATTTTTTCCGTTATTATTCATGAGATATCGCACGGGTATGTGGCGGAGTATTTAGGCGATCCGACGGCGCGGATAGCTGGTCGGCTGACCCTAAACCCGGCGAAACACCTAGATCTTTTTGGCTCGTTTATCGTGCCGCTCTTTTTACTTCTAGCCAACCAACCCGTCATTGGGTGGGCCAAGCCGGTTCCGTATAATCCTTACAATCTCAATGACCCTCAGAAAGGCGGGGGACTGATTGCGCTTGCTGGCCCAGCTTCTAACCTTTTAGTTGCCTTTATTCTCGGGCTTTGCATCCGTTTCCTTGGAGTTTTTCCTATTCTGAACTCGCTACAGACAGAACTTTTGGTTACTATGTTCGGACTGATTGTTGTTCTGAATGTTACCCTGGCTCTTTTTAACCTTCTACCCATTCCGCCCTTCGATGGTTCTAAGGTGCTGGCCTTGATCCTGCCCCGAAAAGCCCAGCTTCATCTCGATGCTTTTTGGGCCAGGGCCTGGCTCATCATTCAGGAGCGGTGGATTATTTTTTTGATAATTATCTTTGTCGCCGCTCAGTATATTATCAACTTCATCTTCTTTTTCCTCGAACCGCTCATTAAGAGCTTCGTCTTTCTGTTTACGGGCATATCTATCTAAAAGAAAAGTTTTGGTGCAGTTCTTTTAAAAATGTTCTTTTCGGTTCTGGTATAATAAAAGCACCACCATGTTTTCAAAACAACTAATCATTCGGAGCCTCGGTCTTATCGTCGGCAGTTTTATTTTAGGTTTTTTAATTTTGGCTTGGTTGCGCAACGATATTGCTGCGCAGGCTTCTAAGGCCCAACTCCTCAAAGCAGATATAAGTCGGGATTCGAACTTATTGCCAGCTCTCGCAACTTTGAAAGACAGCGCCGAGAAGGCGAGTGTTCATGAAAAGCGTCTTTTAGGATTGCTTCCAGAGAAAGATACGCTCATAGATTTCCGAAGCTTCTTAACCGCTCTTGGAAACCAAAGGGTGGTAGCAACAAGCTTCTCTTTTGAAGGGGTCGGCAGTCCGACTGGCCAAGGCAACCTTGGTTCTATCGGTTTTTCTCTTGATATGACCGGAAGCTTATCCGGTATTGAAGGGCTACTTCAGGATATTGAGACAAAGCCGAGATCGTACCTCCTCGCCTTCGACACCTTCTCTTTTTCTAAATCAGAAGCAGGGTATCGCGGCGTTTTTCGCGGACGACTTTTTTATCGAGAAACTACCCTCCGGTAAACTATGATTACTTTTTTAAAAAATCAGTACTATACGATTATTCTGGGCATAACAGCCATTACTCTGATGGCCCTCTTGATTTTGTATCTGGTTTTGGCGATGATAAGCGTAACCTCGGGAGTCAGTCAGACAATAGGAGTACCAAGCGGCACCGCGAAGACAGTACTATTCGATTTAGAAGCGGCTGACCGTCTCAACCTCGATTAAAAATCCTCTGGTTTTCGAGCGCTCATAGCTCAGTGGTAGAGCGTTTGCATGACACGCAAAAGGTCCGAGGTTCGATCCCTCGTGGGCGCACCAATAAAAAATAATGGACTTCAGTTCTTTATTTTTTATTGCTATGTTCAAAGAGGGAGCGAACGGGAAAGGGGTCGGGAAAACGGGAGTTTTCCCGTGGCGGAAGTATTGAAACCGCTGGGTTTC
>JBBUHS010000089.1:0-2188 GCA_038055675.1 Patescibacteria group bacterium
ATACTCGACACTTCCCTTGAAAAACTGGGATCTTTATATCGCGAACCTCTGGTTCTTTACTACTACGAAGACAAAGACTATAAAGAAATATCAGATATTATGCATCTTCCTATTGCCACCGTCAGCTCTCGTCTGCGTCGCGGGAAGATGATGCTGAAAAAGTTGGTAGAAGAAAATAAATAATATGTCAGAGGAACAAAAACATTCAGTCATTCAGGAGTCGGTGCTCGAAAATATTAAGAAGCATCGAATTTCGATGCGTTCCCGTAAGTATTTTTTCTTACAGACCGCCCTTTTTGTGGTTGGTCTCGTGATTGTTTTTGCCGCCCTTTTGTATCTGGCTAGTTTTATTGCCTTTGGCCTGATGGAAAGCGGTGTCTGGTTCGTGCCGTTCTTTGGAATGAGGGGTTGGTTTGTTTTCTTCAGGTCCTTGCCATGGATTTTGATTCTCCTCACTTTGATTTTCGCCCTTATCTTAGAGATTATGGTTCGGCGGTATTCTTTTTCCTATCGACGCCCACTCCTTTACTCAATGCTTGGTATTGTCGCGATCGTCTTGATCGGTGGCTTTTTGGTTTCGAGGGCTCGTTTTCATCAGCAGATTTGGCAGTATGGTCGGGCTCATCAAGTTCCTATGGTTGGTGGATTCTACCGGCGTTTCGGCGCTCCTAATATGAGGGAAGTTCATAAAGGTGTGATCCGAGAAGTCGCGCCATTTCAGTTTTTAATTGAGGGACCTGAGGGAGAAACATCAACCGTGATTTTCACGGCACGTACTCGAGTATTTCCATTTCGTGAAAATGGTTTTTCGGCCAGCGATACCGTTGTTATCTTCGGAGATCGGGAGGGCCGAGTGATTCAGGCTTTTGGTATAAAAAACATTGGACAGTAGGCGAGAAGGCAACATTTTATTTTTCTTTTTGTAGTAACTATTGCGAGGGACAGGTTGTGGCAGGGGTCGACAGAGAGGAAACTTGTGTCATAGCCTGTCTCTCATAGCATTTTTTTGTTGCAACAAAAGTGCAGTTTATAACGTAACCCCATTACATAACAATGAAACAAAAAGTATTCGTTTACTTTGTTCCGGCAGTTTTAGGATTTAGCTTATTGAGTGCGGGAGTGGCTTCGGCGCACGGTTTTGGCAAGGGAGGCATGATGACCCTTTCTCCGGAAGAAGTTGCCGCTCGAGAGCAGTCGATGTTTCAGAATCAGGCTCAGCTCTTAGGTATTAATGTCGAAGAGGTAAAAAATGGTTGGGCCGAAGGAAAAACACTTCAGGAGATGGCAACTGAAAATAACATCACTCCTCAGCAGTTGAAAGAAAAGATGAAAGCCGCTCATCTCGCTCAAGCTAAATCACATCTTGATGCACTAGTTAGTAAGGGGGTTATTACCCAGGGGCAAGCGGATCAGCGATTTTCGACAATGCAAAAGATGATGGAGAACGGTAAGACTCGCTTAAAAAAAGGTCTTTCTGGGAAAGTGCGGTTCTAGTATCGTCTAAAGCCCATTCTCCCCGCCCGCAAATCAGCTGGGCGGGTTTTGTTTTCGTCTGGGGCCAGTATGATATTATTAGCGTATGAATAAAATAGCGTTGATTGCAATTGGGGCACTTATATTGGTGGGGGCGGTTGTTTTTGTGCTACCGTCGCCAGTCACCTCGCCAATGTCCGGGGATGAGGTTCCATCCTCGACTACTTCGGTGTCAGGCGAAGCCACCTCATCATTGGTAGGAACCGCTCCAAAACCAACAACTACTATTAAGCCTAGTCCGAGTAAACCGAATGGTGGCACAAACCGAGTGATTGCTCCGGCGGGAGGAGAACAGTGGGTTATTCGAGAAAGTCATTCTATCCAGTGGAGTGAAGAGTCCTTGGGAAATGGCTCAATTTATTTAATTGATGCTGGTACAAAGGCAGTAGTAGGTTTAGTGACACCAAGTTTAACCCTGCACCAGAAAACTTTTACTTGGAATACCCGTGATGTTTTCCTTTATAAATCAGGATCACAAAAGAAAGATGTTCAGCCGGGCCAGTATATTTTGAGAATCACTTTTGATGTCGGTAATAAGCCAACTATTGAAAGCGGTATTTTTTCCTTGATCTACGCCGATCAGAAAGCAACTAATAGCCACAGCCTAATTATTAAAAATTATGCGGCCAACCCAACTTCTCTGAAGGTCAAGAAA
>JBBUHS010000090.1:0-3101 GCA_038055675.1 Patescibacteria group bacterium
ACAGAAGATCGCTATTTTTTTCTTTCGTGGTCCATCGAGGGGCTCAGTGGAGCGGGCGAGAATAATATCCGGCTGGATACCGGCACCATTTAGGTTACGAACGGCGTGTTGAGTCGGCTTGGTTTTCATCTCGCCAATCTTTGAGGGAATAGGGAGGTAGCTCACGAGGACAAACATGACTGACTCAGGACTTTGAAGTTTCATCATACGGGCCGCTTCAAGGAAGAGAAGATTTTCATACTCGCCAACCGTTCCTCCAATCTCAATCAGAACAAAATCGGCTTTGGTTTTTTGCCCCACAATTTTTAGCCGGCGAATCACCTCGTCTGGAATAGCCGGTACTACCTGAACGCAACCGCCATCGTATCCCAGGCTTCGTTCGCGAGCGATGACCGTCTGATAGACGAGGCCGGTCGTCATATAATTGTCGCGATAGATATTTGTTCCCAAAAAGCGTTCGTAGTTTCCGATGTCCTGGTCGCACTCCAAACCGTCCTCAGTAACAAAAACCTCTCCGTGTTCGAGAGGGTTCATAGTACCGGCATCAACGTTTACATAGGGATCAATTTTTACGGCAGTCGTCCGGAAACCTTTTTCCTGAAGGATGCGAGCGATTGAGGCAGTTGAAACTCCCTTTCCAATTCCTGACATAACTCCTCCGGTTACAAAAATATATTTGGGACTCATGTAAAAAATATAGCCAGCCGCGATAGCGACACACGACCTTGGAAGCCACGAAGTGAGGACGAAGGCGGACTCAGAGAGTACATCGAGGACGAAACGACATCGGATGCCAATGTCGTGTGTCCTATCCTTTTAGGTTCTAGACGTTTTGTCCACCACCTTTGTTGCTCCTCAGAGCCTATGCTCTGCATATGTTTCTTCGTCACGTCGCGGTGGGTGGACAAAACCTCTAAGAACGCGACGGATATATTTTTTATATGAGTCCCAGTCATTGTATACTATAATAACAACATGGCTGAACAATTACTACCAGAATTTGAACACCAGGCTCTGGAAAACGATATGAAGCGGCTGGTGGAGGAGGTAGGGAAGCACCGGCAGGACCCAGAGACCCAGCATCTCCGAGAAGAGGCCCTCCTTAAGAAATCTATCCAGTCCTTTACCTCGGCCAGTAATGGTCCAATTACTACTCCCACAAACCTCCAGAATCCTTTACCTCAGTATATTGAAGACGCTACTCCGGAAGTAAAGCTCGAAGTGGAATACCTCCTCGATATCGCTTTTCACCAAGGGATACTGAAGGCCGACCGAGAGGCTCGGAAGACCAGCCCTTTCGTGCTCGATGCCTTTCATGATGCCCTAGTTAAAAAGCTCTATCCAAAAATAAAAGAACAGGGCCTCCTTTCTTAAATCTGCATGGTTGAGTTCATTCTTATCTTCGTTATCGGACTAGTCATCCTTGGTGGTGGTTATTTTATCTTCTGGCACATGCAGAAGCAGGCGCTTCTTTCCACGCTTTCCTTGGAGCTTTTTTTAATTCGGATCCCAAAGACTCAGAAGAAAGAAGGCAGTTCATCGGAGGATTTAAAAAAGGAGATACACCAAACTGAACAGTTGTTTTCTGCCCTCGCTTCTTTTCGCGCCCCCTTTGTATTTGAAGTAGCGGTACCTCACATTGGAGAAGAGATCCACTTTAATATGGCTGTTCCTCGTGAACTGAGCGAGGCGGCAGTAAAGCAGGTTCAGGGCATCTGGCCAGATGCCAGCGTTGTTTCGCTACCAGACGACTACAACGTCTTCAACCTTCATGGAGTAACGACCGGTGTTTTTTTGGAACAGAAAGAAAATTTTTCCTTACCGATCCGCACCTATGAAGAAACGGGGGCTGATACTTTTAATGGGATTCTGAATGGCTTTGCTAAAATCCAAGCAGTTGGAGAGGGGGCGGCTCTCCAGGTTGTCGTTACTCCAGCCCCTCGTGACTACCGCCGGAAAATAGAATCCTCAATTTCTTCAATGCGCCGCGGCGAATCTTTGGAAGATGTTTTTTCTCACAAGATGCCGTGGAGCGTGAAGGAAGTAAAACATGCACTGGACGTTGAAGGAGAAGAAAAAAAGAAAACTGACCGAATTATCGATAACGAAGGGATGAAGGTTCTAGAAAACAAACTGTCCAAACCGCTTTTTCTTGCAAATGTCAGAATTGTTGCCTCCGGTCCCAATCCAAGAATTGCCGATGAGATTGTGGATGGTATTGCCACACCCTTCGGCCAGTTCGCCGGTCCAAGGTACAATGAATTCCGTATTGTAAAACCGCGAAATAATGAAGCCTTGCTTCGTTTTTATATTTTTAGAAAATTTGATTCTTCGAAGGCAATGGTCTTGAACACCGAAGAGCTAGCCAGCCTTTACCACCTGCCGACCTCTTCGACGGAGACTCCGAAAGTAAAGTGGTTGAAATCAAAAGAATCAGCGCCCCCTGTCGATCTTCCTCGGTCCGGTATCTTAATCGGTCACAGCTCTTTTAGAGGAGAGGAGAGGCCGGTCTATATTAGCGACGACGATCGTCGTCGGCATGTCTATGCAATTGGTCAGACTGGCACCGGAAAGACAACGCTCTTATCAAGTATGTTAATTGAGGATATTAAGAATGGTCGAGGAGTTTCTATTATTGATCCTCACGGGGATGTCGCTGAGGCGGTCCTCGGGCATATTCCCAAAGAACGTCTTGATGATTTAATTTATTTCAATCCCGGAGACACGATGCGGCCGATGGGCTTGAACATGCTCGACTACAACTTCGATCGCCCTGAAGAAAAGACATTTATTGTGAACGAGATGCAGAGCATCTTCAACAAACTTTTCGTGGCTGAGACAATGGGCCCAATGTTTGAGCAGTATATGAGGAATGCTCTCCTCCTTTTAATGGAGGATATGCCAAACGAGCCAGCAACCTTGATTGAGGTGCCTCGAATATTCACTGATGCCGAGTTTCGGAAACGTAAACTACAGCGCATTAAAAATCCGGTCGTGATCGATTTCTGGGAAAAAGAAGCAGCCAAAGCCGGCGGGGAAGCCTCGCTCGCTAACATGACCCCATATATCACTTCAAAGTTCAACAACTTTATTGCTAATGA
>JBBUHS010000090.1:3111-4173 GCA_038055675.1 Patescibacteria group bacterium
GATTATTGGTCAGCCCAAGTCCGCTTTTAACTTCCGGGATGTTATAGACTCAGGAAAAATTTTAATTATTAATCTTTCTAAAGGAAGAATTGGTGATATTAACGCCGGACTCCTGGGAATGATCTTTACCGGAAAAATCCTTATGGCCGCGCTGTCTCGCGGAGATATTCCTGATATGAATAAGCGTCGGGATTTCTATCTTTATATTGATGAGTTTCAGAATTTCACCACCGATTCCATTTCCACCATTCTTTCAGAGGCTCGGAAGTACCGTCTCAATCTCACCGTTGCCCATCAGTTTATTGCTCAGCTTGAAGAAAAGATTCGTGATTCAATCTTTGGAAACGTGGGTTCTCAGATTGTGATGCGAGTAGGCGTTCAGGACGCTGAGTTTTTAGTGAAGCAGTTCACTCCAACATTCGGCGAGAGTGATCTCATTAATATCGATAATTTAAATGCGTACGTGAAACTACTCGTAAGTGGTCAAACCTCCAAACCTTTTAATATTAGAGTGTCTAATGCTTCCTGGACCGGAAGCAATCCGGAGCTCGCAGAAAAAATGAAAGAATACTCTCGCTTGAAGTACGGAGAGGATCGAGAAGTGATCGAGGAAGATATTCGAAAACGCCTTCGAGGTTAGCCGAGTTGATCGTTCTGAATAAAGACGCGGAGTCCCGAGAGCCAAACGCGGAGAGCCCTGAGGCCAGGCATAATGGAGACGAGATAGTGCAGTTCTATAATTCCTTTGGTTATCCAACCGAAGAAGCCCCTGAGAATGAAAGGGCCAATTTTTGCCACCGCATATTTTCCTCCAACCGGCACAACATACGGATATTCAATTGGTCGATAGGTGCGATGAGTGGCTTTTCCCATTCCTTCAGCTTCTTTGATATCTTCAACTATGTTATGAGCCACCACCGAGGCTTGCGCCAAAGCGGCCGGAGCCACCGAAGGAATAGCTCGACCAGTTTTTGGATCATGAAAGCAAACACTGTCGCCAAGGCCGTATATCTTCATTCCGAGACTGAGGTCGGGAGTTTCTGGGATGCAGTCCATTGATTC
>JBBUHS010000091.1:0-2728 GCA_038055675.1 Patescibacteria group bacterium
ATCTTCGGATCCGTATCATTCCTGATGAGCTGAACATCTTTCTCCTCCTTTTGTCCCTTCTTATTATTTTACTTGGGGTCTCTGATTTTAATCATTTTTCGAACACCTATATTGGACACTATGCCCTGCTCTTCGGTGGCAGAGAAAGCATCTGGTTGAGTCATGGGCTTGGTTTTCTTTTCGGCTTTTCGTTTTTTATGATTCTCGTTTTTCTTTCTCGGGGCAGAGGAATGGGAGGCGGCGATGTGAAGCTTGGCGCTGCGCTCGGCTTCCTTTTTGGTTGGCCCGATATTGCCGTTCTCATTCCACTTTCTTTTATTTTCGGATCTCTTTTTGCCATACCCCTTCTTATTTCCGGCCATCGCGGACGGAAAGATCTTTTATCATTCGGTCCGTTTCTTGTCTTGGGAGCCAGTACAATTTTCTTATTTGGTTATCAGATTCTCCATTTCTACTTTAGTCTCTTTCGCATATAATAGAGGAGTGAAATCATTTCTCAGCTCTCGTCGCTCCGGATACACCATTATTGAGCTTCTTGTGGTTGTGGCCATTATGGCCATCACTTCAGCCACTTTGATTTCCTTTAACCGCCTTGGTCAAGACCAGACCACTCTTTACGTTGAAGCTTCGCGAGTGATTGATATTATCTTACGCGCTAAGTCGCTGGCTATTTCTGCTTATCGAGATCCGGGAGGTCGGCTTACCTGCGCTCACGGTCTCCATATTGATCAGCTGAGTAGTCCTGCTTCTGGAGGATCTGCGTCTCCAACAGGAAACAAATCGTTTAGCCTAAGCGCTTATTTGAAAAAAGAGGCTGGAGGCACAGATCCTGTTTTTCCTTGCGCTGATATTACGAGTTCGACGGCTCGTATGGATAACTATGATCGTGTGGTTGTTCAGTCGTCAGTATATCAACTTGCTTCAGGAATAACTTTCGACAGAGCTGAAACAAATGCGGCCGATATCATTTTTCGACCACCCGATCCCCAAATTGTTTTTTTTAAACCAGACGGGACGCCTTTTCCTAATTCAAGTACTTCAATTGTGATTACTTCTAAGGATGGAAGTGACAAGATACGTATCTCGGTAGGCCAGGGTGGTCAGGTTACTTATAATTTCGTTGATTAAGAGTATGGCAGAGAACTCATATCGGAATCGTTCGGGACAAACCATTATGGAGATGGTTGTGGCTTTAAGTGTTTTGACCGTTGGTTTTTTGGGGATCCTTACTCTTATTAATACTTCGCTGGGACTGAATCGTGTGGTTTCGGACAACTATCGGGCCACTTATTTAGCGGCTGAAGGTATTGAGATTATAAAAAGTCTTGTTGCAACAAACGAAGAGAAAAATATTCCATTTTGCGCTGGAATACCAGAGGGTACGTATGAGCTGGACTACCGAGCACGAGCTGATACTACGACCGAGTACGACTGTGTTACTCCGTATCCAGGACTGACACCGATTTTTATGTCCGACACCCCTCTTCGGCTTCATCCAGATACCAATCTATATGACTATGTTCAGGCAGGAGTATCTGAACCTTCCAATTTTTATCGCCGCGTCAAAATTTCGTATCAAACCACGCTTTTGAATGGCGAGAGAGACAAGATGGTTGTTGAGTCATTTGTAGCTTGGAAAGATAAAACTGGCGACAATGAAATCAGCCTTGCCACCTATATTTTCAACTCCAAGCCGCGACTGCCCTAAACTATGAAAAAGTTTTTATTACAATCAAGACAGGGGTTTACACTTATTGAGTCGCTCGTGGCCATCTCTATTTTCACCATAATCTTCACGGTTGGAGTGGGTGGGTTTGTGTCTGCAATGCGTACTCAGCGTCAGCTTCAAGCGTTGATTTCTGCCAACAGTAATGCCAGCTTGGTAATTGAACAGATGTCTCGTGAAATACGAACCGGCTTGGGATTTCTTACTGCTTCTCCTGATTGTGGGACTTTTCCTCTGCCATGCGAACTAAGCTTCACAAACGTGAAAGGCGAGCGAGTTATCTATCGGTGGAATCGAGTAACTGAAGAAACCCTTCGCATCAGTCCAAATAATCTAAGCGGCGAACCGATCACCGCTCGAAATGTAGCGGTGCGGTATCTTGGATTTTCTGTTTTGGGCGAATGTGCTAGTTCAAATGCCACTCCAAGTCACGGACCGCGGATCACTATGGTTTTGGGCATCAGTCCTCGTTCGGAGCGGGGAGTGCGTGACGATATAACCAGAATTCAAACCACAGTTTCTTCTCGGCAAGGATTTATTTGCGACCATCCCGGCATTGAAGTGGGGCTTTAGGGTTCTTGTAGTATGATATAATTTTTATAACACCATGCCCCTTCACGCTCGCACCATATTTTTTCTTTCTGTGGTTACCACCGTCCTTCTTTTTGGTTTAGCGGCCCAAAAACCAGTTGTCACTCAAGGTCAGGCAACTCCAACCGATCCTAATAACCTTCCACTAAAAGGGTGGTTATATCTTTCGAATTTTGGAGGGAGAACTTCGAGTACGCATATGAGTTTTTGTGGTGGCCAGGAATCATCGCTGTGTCCCGGCACAACGACGTACCAGGTGTTTGTGAATAATGATTCCGGAGCATTTAGTGGTTATGCTTATCTGGGGATTATAAATCCAGATACCGGAGATGTTTATAGAGATTGGCTGAGTTTTAATAAAAGTGAAACCTTAGCTCCTCCTGAACCACCATTTAATGATAGTAATCAGAA
>JBBUHS010000092.1:0-1438 GCA_038055675.1 Patescibacteria group bacterium
CGCAAAGAAACGGGTCCACGAAAGACGCCGTCATAATTTTCTGGAGCATAAGCTCGGCTTAAAACTCCAGTCGCGTCAAAGTTTGTCGGCACGTCAAAGAGAACAGTTTCTGGGGCATATCCTCGCTCAAAAGCAGTCATATAGACGAACGGTTTTAGAGCAGAACCTGGCTGACGAAGTCCTTGAACGGCAGCATTGAAGTTTCCATCCTCGCCCTTTTCGAAATAATCGTAAGAACCAACCATTGCAAGAATCTGTCCCGTTTTTGGATCCTGGGCCAGGAGCGCCCCATTTTTTCCCTTATAAAGTTTGCGGTTGTTTTCCACGCCATCTTTTACTGCTTTTTCGGCGATCTCCTGAAGTTTCCAGTTAAGAGTGGTGACTACTTTGAGGCCTCCTTTCCGAACTTGTTCCTCGCCATACTTACCCACCAGATAGTCCTGAACCATCATCACGAAGTGCGGCGCTTTAATGCCTTGGGTTGGAGTAGAAATTTCTACTGTCTCAGATAGCGCCGCGACCAACTCTTCCTTGGTAATTTTTCCTAAAGAACGCATCTTGTTTAAAACAACTCGCTGACGATTAAAGAGTTCTTTCTGGTGGCTACCCCAAGGAGAGTAGTAGCTTGGGGCTTTAGGTACGGCCGCAAGGAGAGCCGCCTCGGCCACAGTGATTTTCTTAATCGACTTATTAAAGTAGGCCTGGCTGGCCGACTCAACACCATAGGCGGTTGGACCATAAGGGATTTCATTTAAATAGAGCTCGAGAATCTTATCTTTTGAGTAAAACTTGTCGAGGCGGACAGCCAAAAGAAGCTCCTTAATCTTTCGAGATATCTTTTTGTCGGGAGTAAGGAAGGCATTTTTTACAAGCTGCTGGGTAATACCCGATCCTCCTTGAACATAGCTGCCACTTTGGAGGTTTGCGAAAATGGCGCGCACGATAGCTTGCCAGTCAAAACCCGGCTGGGTGTAGAAATTTTCATCCTCAATTGAGATTGTCGCGTCTTTAAGAGACTGAGGTATATCGGCCAAAGGAACTACCGTTCTTTTTTGCCCAGCGCTAATCTCATAGAGAAGTGTTTTTCCTTCCCGATCAAATATCTTAGTTGACTGAGGAACCTGCCGATTTTCAATCTGACTGAGGCTCGGAATGTCTTTGGCCATATAGAGCACGAAGACAACAATAAGGGCGGCACCCAGAAGGAGGAGGCTGCCTAGCCAGGTTAATGTTTGTTTATTAAGGTTCGGCCACCACCACCTTCTTCTTTTGTTATACATAGCGTTCTTCTATTATAGCAATTTTTTCTCCAAAGACAGCAAAACGCCGTTGGTGTTTCGGCGTTTTATAAGCGAGCAGTGTTTCTTATATTATCCCATCACTCTCCAGGTCAGCATCATCATCCTTGTCTTTATCGTCATCTCCTTCCCTAATTTCT
>JBBUHS010000093.1:0-2317 GCA_038055675.1 Patescibacteria group bacterium
GACGCGGTACGAGGGCATATAGAATGATAGCGAGCAAGAAACAGAAAAGAATGAAGATAAATATGACGGAAAGAGTCCGAGGAATCTTCAGACGTTCGAGTCTATCGATAATGGGATCTAAACCAGAGGAGATAACGAGCGCCAGAAAAAGTCCCATAAAAACGTCTCGCGCTAAGAAAAGAATCAAGATGGAAAAGCAAAAGAAGAAAACTCTCCACAAGCTTCCCCATGATATTTCAATAACCCGACGATCCATTAGCGATTAGAAAGTAAGCAGTTTTTGGAGACGCCCCTTTTCTTTGAATGGTCCGATTACAGCCAAGTTGAGTTTCTCATTTTTGAAGATAAACTGCGCCACTTTTTTCACATCAACCGCAGTCACTGCCTGGATTTTCTTTATCACCTCTTCCGGACCGGCCACCTTGCCAGTCATAATCTCCTGTCCGCCATAGAAATTGGCCACTTCGTCAGAAGTATCGAGGCCAACCAAAAAGTTGCCAACCAAATGATCTTTGGTCTTCTTCAGATCGCGCGGCGAGATAAGCTGATTTTTTAGCTTATTACACTCATCAATAATCGCCTTCATAACATCATCTATCTTTTTGTGATCAATTCCGGCAGATATCGCAAGGACTCCGTGATCTAAAGACAGACTCGCTCCTGCTCGAACATAGTAAGCCGCTCCAAGCTCTTCGCGCACCCTCTGGAAAAGACGCGAACTCATCCCTCCGCCAAGGTGATTGGCTAAAACCTGAATAGCCCACCGACGATTATCAAAAATATCAAAGGCCCTAACCCCAAAAACGAGGTGGGTCTGGTCTGACTTCTTGTGTTTCAAAAATATTTCGGGTTTTTTCTGACTTTCTTTTGTTTTTGGCTTGATTACCTTCTTCTCCTTCGGTAGATGTCCGAATGTTGTCGTGACCGCCTTCATCACCTCAGCTTCTTTAAAATTTCCCGCCACAACCACGGTGGTCGCTGGAGCAATGTAATGCTTGGTTCGGTAGTTTACAAAATCTTCTCGCTGAAGCGTTCTAATAACATCTTTTTCTCCTCCAATATCCCAACCAGCTGGCTGATCGCCGTACAAAAGCTGGGTGAAAAGATCATGCACTCGCCGCATCGGCATATCTTCATAAAGATTAATCTCTTCGATGATCACTCCCCGCTCTTTCTGAATTTCGTTAGAATCAAAAATGGGATTCAAATATAAATCAGAAACAATATCCAAAATCTCGTGTACTTTGCCACTCTGAATCTTCGCCCAGTAGCCAGTATACTCTTGATCGGTAAAAGCATTGTAAACCGCCCCCATACTGTCGAGTTCGCTTGAGATTATCGCGGATGTAGGCCGTTTTTTTGTGCCTTTGAAAACAAGATGTTCTAAGAAGTGTGATATCCCGTTTTGTTTTTTGATTTCATACTCCGATCCCGCCTCAACTAAAATAAGCACGGTAACCGTTGTACCTGTTTTTTCTGGCGCTAAAATCAACCGAAGACCGTTTGAGAGAATGATTTTCTTCATAGTAGAGCCTATCCGAAAGTCCTCTTTCGTTACAACGCGTTAAGATATTCGAGCGAAAACTATTCAGCTTAACGAAGGAATAACTGGCGTTATTTCGAGGAAAGATGAGTAGTTTGCAGCCGAATAGATTGACGGGATTGTAGAATACGGGATTTTCGGATAGGCTCATCCCCATTCTACCTTCGCACTAAGGCAATTGCAATAGAAAAACCCTCAATTATTCGGAAATTGTATTGATATCCTGTTGGAATCGTTGAGCGCGCGTAACCACGGCATCGCCATACGTCCACAAGTGACGCTTCCATCTCGAACCAGCATAATATTTGGCCGCGGCTTCTCGCTCCTTATCAATACTGGCGTTAGCCGCTCCGGCATCTTTCAGATAAAGAGCGGTGCCCACGAACGCGTCGCCATTATTCCACGGCGATGGCGGGTTGTTGCCGGTAACGGCGGCAATTCTTGAAGCATAAACTTTCCAAGTCGAAGGGATGAACTGAGAGGGTCCCATTGCGCCTCCATAAGCACCGTCCTGATTAGCACAGGAAACCATGATCGAATCAGGGTTGATATTCAAAGCGGCCGTAATCTCAAGGAAGGCTGGAATGTCCCGCGTTGGATGCATCGCGGTCTTATAACCACATCGACCCACATTTTGCCCTAAAGCCGACTCTCTATCGAGAACCGCCAGAATGAGAGCCGCCCTTACTCCGGTCCCAGCCGAAGCCATTTTCGCGTAATTATAAGCTTCCTGGAAAGTCATCTGACCACCACCAAGCAGTTGGAAGATACGGC
>JBBUHS010000094.1:0-2432 GCA_038055675.1 Patescibacteria group bacterium
ATACGTTCCACATGCACAATCGCCCTCTTGGCTCCAGCTCGAAGCCACGGCTCAAGAACCTCTTCCGGTGTATGAACCATGAGGTGTGCTTCAAACTGAATGTCTTTAACATTCAGATGGCGGAGTAGATTTTTCCATTTCTCCGGATCAGCCCACGTTCTATTTACCGTAAACTGAGCATCGGAAATATCGAGATGTAAGGTACTCCCTGGAGGCAAAAATTTCTCCAGCTTATGGAGTACCGCCAGAGTACTTTCAAAGTCGGGACAGTTCACCGACACAGCAACTTCCATAGATGATTTAGTTATAAGCCGGAAGCAAAATTCTCTTTTTCCAATGTCTCAATCTGCCCAAGGCGTCGCTTGTGACGCTCCTCTCCAGAAAATTCCGTGGTCAAAAATGTTTTGATGGATTCCCGCTCCTGATCTTCGGTCATAAAGCTCGCAGCAAGACAAAGAACATTAGAGTCGTCATCGCGACGGGCAGCGTAGACCTGAATCGGTGAAAGACCAAGGTTGGAGCGAACTCGTGGAAACTTGTTAGCCACAATATTTACCCCGCCACCTGAACCGCAGAGAATCACCCCTCGAGAGGCCTGGTTGGCACTCACCTCTTTCGCTATTTTTGCCGCGATCAACGGATAGTCATCGTGTTCGTCATAGACCGTATTCCCAAGATCAATCACTTCGTGACCCATCTCTTTGATAAACGGTATAAGCCGCCCTTTCATTTCAAACCCTCGGTGATCAGAACCAATATATATAGTCATAGGAAAATTATATCACCTCTAGGTACCAGAAGCATACGTTACCGAATTAATTGAGATTGGCGGTGCACCAAAGCCCGTAGTCGGAAGAGTGATGCCGGGGGTACCTCCAAAAAGAGCGTCGGTATAGGTTACATCTGCTCCGGCATTAATCAGGGCCGTCAGACTCTGTGATACGCCTGCTTGTGCCATTGCCGTCGTTCCCCCACCTGCAGCTAGGTTTGAATTAATTCTCACTCGGAATGTTTTTGAGGAACCAGCTGAAACTGCATAATTATTAAGATCATAAGTGATACTTGTTCCATAATGAGCTATGCCGCTGTAACTGATACCACTTTCTGGATCGTACAGTCGAACCTGACTACTACCATAAAATGCTGTTCCAGATGGAGCTGACCCCGCAAACGTTACAGTTATATTATTCAAGAGTAAGGCCCCAGCAGAATCAGCAGTAAAGGTTATGTTTCCAAGATCATCAACTGACGACTTAGCCCGCCCACTCGTAGTGCCCACTCCCGCTCCTGAAACCGTAAGCTTAGTACGGAGAACTGTCATAGTATTCCCCACTGGAGAAGAAAGCACTACCGCTGAAGTGGCATTCGAAGTGTGCCCTAAAGCTACCACTACCTCTCCAGGAGTATCAGTTTGTGGATTAGAAGAAACTGCAATACCGAAGACATGCCTCGAATTATCCGTTGCTCCACTTGAGCTGTAAGACGCAACATCACCCTTCAGAGCTAAAGATACGGAACCCAATCTCGGAACAAAGAGGGGCGTAGAGAAATTAAACATGTATCCATAGGCGTTGCCATCGAAGGTGGGTGTCCCGGCCTGAGCCAGAAGGGTTGTTCCACTGTACAAAGTTAGATTGGAAAATGCTGGTTTCACAACAGCGGTCGAGGAAACTCTATCTAATATGTAGAGTTGAGTTACTTTTACATCTTCTGCGTTTGAAGTTTCTGTGAAACGGAAAATTCCTAAGGTATTATTCGTTGATCCCATAACCAACTGACTCGCTGGGGGTGAACCACTATCTAAGGCAACCTGTATAGTCGCCTGACCTGCTCCCATAACCGCTTGACCGGTCGCAGAACAACCTCCAGCCGGCGTAAACGTCACCGCACCAGATCCAACACAGTTAGTAATCGAAGTGACGGCGGGGTAAAGGATAGGACTAATTGAGGAAAGGACATCGGTATAAATATCGACAACCTTGGTTCCATCAGCTGGAACATTCAGGGCCCCCGCGAAATTATAAATACCGTTTGGAGAGGATATGGGCTGAGTCACACCAAATTGGGTGCTTCCCACCATCAATCGCAAATTGCTGAATAAGTTTCCAGAGCCGCTCATCGTGACTTGGATACTCGTAAGATTTACCCCTTCGCCCGAAGAAGGGGTCAGAACATAGGAACCAATTTTAGCACCAGTTTGACCAGCGGCTACTGTCTGAGTGCCGATGGCAGTATTCTGACTTGCGGTAATCAAAGTTCCAGAAGTTCCACCATGTAAAGTCAGACTATTACCAGTCACTCCACCGGTTGAACTGTAAATCCTCGAGGTTGTTCCCTGAATATTCTTGGTTCCACTTAAAAGCCTAGCTCTAATACTGGAGAAATTAGCTCCGAGAAGAATATCCGCGCGAAGAGTCCAAATTCGCGTAGTA
>JBBUHS010000095.1:0-3215 GCA_038055675.1 Patescibacteria group bacterium
GAAGCAAAGAAAGCGACAATAGCTGCCGCTCATATCTGGGGCCCCGTTTATCTACGTTTCTGCCGCGAGAAGACGCCGGTTATGACAACCGAAGAAACACCGTTTACTCCTGGAAAGGCTCAAGTTTTTTGGGCCACAAAGAGTAGTCGTTCACGACTACTTAAAAATACCGTAGCTATCTTAGGATGTGGTCCCTTACTCTACGAAGCACTTTTAGCTGCCCGTGAACTGGAAGAAGAGGGAGTTAGTGTAACTGTTTTGAATGTGCATACCGTTAAACCATTAGACGAGGCAAAGATTCTCGAAGTAGCTAAGAAGTATGGTGCCGTTGTCACTGTTGAGGAGCATCAGGTTTCTGGTGGTTTGGGTGGTGCCGTGGCAGAGCTCCTGGCCAAAAAGAATCCAGTACCGATGGAGTTTATTGGTATGCAAAATACGTTTGGCGAGTCTGGATCACCAAGCGAACTGATGAAGAAGTATGGTATGACCGCTAAAGATATTAAGGCGGCTGCCAAGAAAGCGATTAGAAGAAAGTAGAATCTAGAATTTAGGATTTAGAATCTAGAAATGAATAAAACCCAGACTTTTAGGGATCTCATCGTTTGGCAAAAAGGGATAGATCTAGTTCTTTTGATTTACTCCCTTTCAAAAAAGTTTCCTAAGGAAGAAATATATGGATTAACTAGTCAGATGAGAAGAGCTTCAGTAGCTATCCCCTCGAATATCTCCGAGGGCTACATTCGACGTCATCCTAAAGAGTATGCGCAATTTATTAATATTGCTTTTGCTTCGGGCGCCGAGCTAGAAACTCAATTAGAAATATGTCAGAAATTAGGTTATATTACCGAAAGAGAGTATCAGAAATCCAGTGAGCTTATATCGGAAATTATGAAAATGCTTAATAAGCTTTCGAGCGTACTAAGAGCTAGTTCCTAAATTCTAGATTCTAACTACTATGTTTGATGTTATTACTATCGGTTCAGCTACGCGAGATGTTTTTATGCAGGGCCGAGCTTTTAAGGCTGTGCGAGCACGAAAATTAGAACATCTTGGATTTCCGACTGGCGAAGCAGAGTGTTTTCCGCTGGGTGGAAAGATTGAAATCGAAGCGCCCATTTTTACGGTTGGCGGAGGAGCGGCCAATGCCGCCGTTACTTTTTCTCGTCAGGGACTAAAAACTGCCGCACTTTTTAAAATTGGAGCAGATGATGAGTCCGGGAAGTCCATCCTAGCTGATCTAAAAAAAGAAAAAGTAACTACACTTCCCATATTTGATCGGAAGGCTATGACTTCGTTTTCCGTTATTCTTCTTTCGCCAAGTGGCGAGAGGACTATTTTGAATCACCGCGGTGCTTCGGAAGACTTACGAGTGAATGAAATTCCAGAAAGCAAAATAACTGCTCGAGCAGGCTATCTTGTCCCTGGAAATATTCCTTTTCCTGTTTTAATGACTATTGTCCGAATGCTCAAAAAAGGAGGAGCTTTACTCGCAATAGACCTTTCTAAGTATTATCTAGAGATGGGGCCAAAAAAACTAAAGCCTCTTCTCGACCTTCTTGATGTTATCAAAATAAATCGCGAAGAAGCCTCGCGCCTGACCAATATTCACTACCAAGACGAATCGGGAATATTTAAAAGACTAGACGAATTGGTGCACGGTATTGCGGTAATGACCGACGGCTCAAAGGGTGTCATTGTTTCCGATGGCAGAAAGATATACCAAGCAGGAACGTATAAAGAAAAAGTAGTGATTGATCGAACGGGAGCAGGCGATGCTTTTGGCAGTGGATTTATGGCTGCGCTCCTCCAGTCTCCCCATGTTGCGAAAAAAGAGTTTACTGAAGAAGATATACAAAATGCTATCCGGCTTGGCTCGGCAAACGGCACTTCCGTTGTTGAGCAGATTGGCGCACAACCGGGAATCCTAACCGACAAAGAATTCAAATCTCAGGGGCGTTGGAAAAACCTTAAGATTGCAATCCAGACGCTTTAGGCTTTGCTGTGGATAAGTATTGTTCCTGCTCCAGAGGAAAGGTATAATTAAGGCATTATGAATAACTATACTAAGTTTCTTGTTCTCGTTGCGTTTGCTTTAGCTACAGCAACCTCTTTGGGGACCGTGAATCAAAAAGTAGTAATGGAAGTTAATAAACTTGAGGAGAGAAATATAGCTACAGCGTTACAAATAAATCAAAGTAGTATCGACATTACTAGCACCCAAACAGCTCTTGCGGTCGTGCCTACTCCAGGAGCGCCGGTAGATTCTAGTATTTATATTGCTTATCCTCGAACTGGAATGACTCTAACAAAGGGATTGAAGTCTCCGATTCGATGGTATTGGGCCAATTCTTTAAATGAACAGATTAATAAAATATCAATTGGTATCAAAAATACAAAAACAGGATATTTTTCGTGGATTAAGACACTAGCTCCTGCTTCGGGAACTCTCAATAATGGATATAAAGGTGATTTATTGAGTGGAGCAATTGAATGGGCACCATCATCGGTTGGGACTTTTGTTTTTCAGATAAGTGCTTTTGATAAAAACAATAAAGTTTTAGCTCGATCTATCGGTTCGCCATTCACTGTGGGGCCAGCTCCAATAATTACTCATGCAAATTTATACTTAGCTGAGGGTGGTACGATGATTTCTTTTAGTGCAGTCTCTAATTTGGTTGGTGTACCTGCAAAAATCACCTATATAAATGGCAGTACCACATTACTTGCCACGACCACGAAGCCCTATTATGCCGAATATGAATATGCAGGCATGTATAATCCCCGGTATTATTTGAAGCATAAGTCTTTCCCAAGCGGCTATGTGGCGAAAATTGAAATTACCAGAAATGGGACTACATCCCAATACATTACCGATCCGATTATCGTGAGTTTCTAGTCTGGCGTTTAATAAAACAGTCCTTAGCGGCTGTTTTATTATTGATTCAGGTTACTCTATAATGGGAGGCATGACCTCACTAGAAATGATCGCCAAAATACTGCGAGTTGATAAAACGTATCTGCATAACGTGGACGACTGTCTATCCAAGACTACGGGTAAAACGGGTATGCTAGATCAGATTATGGAGGATAACAATGAGAAGATGACTCAGGCGCTTACTGTTCTTGGTCTCGCTCGTGAAGCGAAGGCTCACGAAGTATACGAAGCCTTGGTCAAAAGGGTTGGCATGGACGATGAACGCATCTTTAAGGTATTA
>JBBUHS010000096.1:0-980 GCA_038055675.1 Patescibacteria group bacterium
TCTCGTGCTCTGCGTGGGCCGTCACCCCGGCGACCGCGAGCTGAGCTTGATCTGTACCGATCGCAGGTTCGGCGGCGGCTGTGTCTTGGCCGGTGTCCGGCCTCGCAAGCAGCCTCAGGCCTAGGCTGCTCGATCACTCTGATCTTTTGGATTCTTTGGCCCTGCCTACTCGCCTCGCTAAAGCTCCGGCGAAGCGGGCCGGCAGGCAGGCCTTTGCTGGTGTGGGAAGTTTCTACTTCCCACACCAGCCGCACCTACTTTCCCATGCGTCATTTGATCATGGGGATTTTTGTTTTTATAAGTAATGTACTCAGGCTCCGTTTTGTTGACTTTTATCCACATTTTTATTATAAGTTTTTCAGTACCAAAAACATTCAAATGAACTGATATCCGACCGATCGGAGGAGATTGTGAAAAGTTCCGAGGTTTTGGTAGGGGGTGGATGGGACCCGAAAGTGTACGAGTGGCTTCTTCGCCTCACGGGCGAGAAGGTTCGCTGGAAACGCGTTGCTGTCTTCGATTTTGACGGCACCCTGATCCAGGGAGATATCGGAGAAACGGTTTTTGCTGCCATGGCTCTTTCAGGAATGTTACGCGTTGATCTCCCGGAGTTCCGCGGACTTCTTTCTCGGTCAGTTTCGATTCCGAAAAAGAAGTGGGGGATTCGCAGGTCAAAGCTGACCACTCTTCCGGAGTTTACTGCTGGTAGGGAAGAGGTTTGTCATCCTGTCCTGGGTTCGCTGTGGTCTGAGTACCAGCGTCTGATGCGCGAGCTCGGTTCTGAAGCAGCCTATCGCTGGAAGACACAAACTCTCGTTGGTCTTCGGCCAGAGCGAGTGGAGATGATCTCACGGATTGTTTGGGATCGCGAACTGTCTTGTCTATCCACCACCTGCCAGTTGGTTCAAGGGGACAGCTCTTTTGATCTGCGGGTCGGTATCAAGATCGGCTCAGCCCCGGAGCAGATGGCGCCGGCCGTC
>JBBUHS010000096.1:990-3516 GCA_038055675.1 Patescibacteria group bacterium
GTGAGAAATCTCATTCAGTTTCTTCATCACCTCAATTGGGAAGTGTGGATCGTGAGTGCTTCGAACCAGTACACGATTCGTGCTCTCAGTCATCACTTCGGGATTCCTCCCGAACGGGCTATCGGCATTGGACTTGAAAAGAACGGTTGGCGTCGCCTTTCGAGCCAACTTTCTTTGCCGGTCAGCGCCGGCAACGGAAAGGTGGACGTACTGAAGCAATACGGGCTCTCGCCTGATTTGGTCGTTGGTGACAGCATGGGTGATCATGCCATGCTTATGTACTCGACCTATAGAGGAGCTCGGATCGTGGTGATCGGAGAAAGGATTCCTTTGCACCACCGCCACTCAAACTGGTTCATCCAGCCCGAGCACACCCTGAATCTAGTCTCGGCATAAGAAATACAGGTTACACGAAAACGTGTGGCCTTTTTTATTTTTCGGTGACCCCAGGGGGAATCGAACCCCCATTTACGCCGTGAAAGGGCGCCGTCCTAGCCGTTAGACGATAGGGCCGTAATAATTTTCAACCTAACACCAACATCCCGAAAGATACCGCATTGAATTCTAGCCGTTAGCCTGCCCGTCCAGAGGCCGGTCACGGCCAGGGACGATAGGGGGCCAATGCCCTTTAATGTAAGACGAAAAAGAGGAAATGTAAAATTTTTTTAGAGCTTTTTTATTTTCAGATATCCCCATCATAACTCATCCATCGTGCTACACTTAAAAGATAAAATGATTTTTGATCGTCTTAAATCGCGCGACGGCTTCACTTTGGTTGAGCTTTTGCTTTTTTCCGTAATTTTTGCGCTCGTTACGATGGCTTTTATTGGAATCTTTGTGGTGATGACTCGGATTCAATCTCGGGAAAATTCAAATATTTCGCTTATTCAAGAGAGTCAGTTTTTACTTCAGAAGGTTCAAGTCCTAATTCAGCAGTCGAGTTTAATCGAAATGACCGCGGATGTTTCAATGACCACTATTAAGCTAAGAATGGCCTCAAGTGTTTCCGATCCGACCTATATATATGTAACCAACAGTCAGGCTTTTCTTCGTGAGACTGACAGCGGTTCACCTCAGCCTCTAACCAGTGACCGCGTAGCTCTTTCTAACGTGAGTTTTATAAAACGGTCCAATCCTCGAGGATATGATTCGATTAAAATTTCTTTTACTATTTCACCTACGGCAAGTAGTACACAGTCCTCACCCCAAGCCATCAGTACCTCAATCGGTCGCACCTCGCCAGCGGTTTTCGATTCTAATCTTCAGTCGCCCTCAGGACAGCCTATAAATCTCGGAGTTGCTTCCGAAGACATTGACTCAATAAACAGAACTTTGGTTTTTAGGGGAGGCAATATGGGAATTGGCGCGAACGGAGAAGCACCCAAAGAACGGCTACAGATTGATGACGGTGGACTGAAGTTTTCTAACTTGCCGACCCGTCCGACCTGCATAGAAGCCCTTCGTGGAACTTTGTGGTTCAGGCAGGATGACACGGACGGTGATTCTTTGGCGATGTGCATGAAGAGTGCCACCGGCCCGTATTACTGGACTCAGTATGGTGTGGCCGGATCGAGTACGGCTTCTATTGATACAATTGGGGCGAATGTTGGTCTTTATAATTCCATCGTTACCACGCCCAGTGATCGAAGATATGCGTTTACCAGTTTTTATGATGAAAACGGTAGACGTTTGAAATTCAACTCGTCGATAAATGGGGGGACTTCGTGGGCCACGAACGGAGGATCGGTGGTCGATGATAAAAGTTCGATCAATGTCGGTCTTTATAATTCAATTGCGGCACCGACTACCAGCACTCTTTACATTAGTTACTATGATACGGTGAATAATAACCTGCGCTTGGCTAAATCTACGAACGGGGGAAGTACATGGGCGACAAGCACTGTGGCTGCGAGTGGTAACGGTCAGTATTCGGGAATTGCTGCGCCGAGTAGCAGTGTTGTTTATATTAGTTATTACGATGCTACAAATAACGACCTTATGGTCGCGAGCTCCTCTAACGGTGGTCAAAACTGGTCTTATAGTCGGGTGGATTCAGGGGGCGATGTCGGACAGTATACCGCCATTGCTACTCCTCAGTCAGATACTATTTATGTCTGCTACTATGATAACAGTAATAATCTGCCGAAGTTCGCGTGGTCAACAAATAGCGGAGGAACCTGGGCCACCTCAACCATCGATAGCGGATTTACGGGTGGCGCGCCGTGTTCTATTAGTGCCCCCACCGTGAATTCTATTTTTATTACCTATTACACCGATACCGCGGGAGCTTCTAATGGTTCACTCAAAATGAGGAGGTCAGTCTCAGGTCCTACCGGCTTCGATGCGCCATTCTTTATCGATTCGCGAGTGGGCGAAGGAAGATGGAGCGGTGTAGCCTCCGTGGATGGCCAAGAAGTGTTCGTAGCCTATCATAGTTTTATCGGTGGGAATCATTATTTAAGCCAAGCATTTTCTCAGCTAGCAGGTGCGGCGGGCACCTGGTCAACTTCTACGCCCGCCTTTGAT
>JBBUHS010000097.1:0-1158 GCA_038055675.1 Patescibacteria group bacterium
AGACCGTCAGGAAGGTATTCTTTCACCCTCTCCAGAATAGTGCCTACTGTACTATCGACGACAAACTCTAGGGCGGCTCGCTTCAAAGCCTCGTCCGCGTTCTTTTTCTCTCTGTCCAGATGATCGCAGCCGTCCGGCAAAGCAGCGATAAATATCTCGGGAAGTTTCGGATCGAGAACCCCCAAAGTCATTTCCTGACCAAAAAGGTTCGGCAAAAGAAGCAGAAACTTCGTGGCCGGGCTGAAGAAAATCGGAATCAGGTGCTGGTAGTTGGGGTCCCTACACTCATCCGATTCCTGGTTCTTCAACCAACGATCCGCAACCTGATCGTGCAATCCAGTGGACTGCAGAAAAGGCTCTCCGGCGAGAGCGGTAACTGGAAGGAAAAACAAGGGGATGAGCACGACCCACTGCCGCATAATACCCTCCCTAACCTCGTAGGTTGTAAAATACCACTATCCTTTATTATACCAACTACATCCTTTCCGGAACTCTGATATTCAAAAGAGTAAGGCCGTTTAGAAGAACCCGACGAACACACTCTATGAGGAGGAGACGAGATCGGCGGAGGTTATGATCCTCTGTTTTCATAATAGAAACCTGGCCATAGAAAGTATTGAACAACTGGGCCAGCTCCTCGAGGTACGTGGCTATACCATTTGGGGTGTCTAGTTTCGGAACCAATCCAATAGCTAAAGGAAACCACGCTAGTTTCCAAGCAAGAGTGAACTCAATCGGCTCCTTATAGGTGAGTGTGAAGTTTTCATCAGCTTCCCCCTCTCCAGGGTTCTGAGTGTTTTTAATAATCGACTGAATACGAACTGCAGTGTACTGAAGGTAGGCGGCACTTCCCCCCTCAAAGCTCAGCATCTTTTCCCAGTTAAATTCGATATCTCGATGACGAGACTGTCGGAGATCATTATAGATTACCGAGCCCACACCAATTATTTCGGATACTTCCTCAAGGAGGGACTCATCTAAGGAATCTCCCCTACTTTTCATAATCTCTTTCGCTTTCTCTGTGGCCTCTCGGAGAACTTCTTCAAACTCCACGGCCGTACCCTTGCGCGTAGACATTTTCTTGCCGTCAGTAAGTACAAGACCAAAAGAGACGTGTTTTAATATATTATTATCTTTAACGTATTCAATCTTTTCGGC
>JBBUHS010000097.1:1168-2481 GCA_038055675.1 Patescibacteria group bacterium
GAACAGTTGTCTGAAATTTAATGTCTGCTCATTACCCACCACAAAACGCATAGCAGTTGGATCAAACTTTTCCGTCCGAAACTTCATTGCCGCCAAATCACGGGCAATATAAAGAGTAGAGCCATCTCCTTTTCTTAAAAGAAACGAGGGTAGCTCTTTTTCAGTTACTGATTCGCCCAGCTTTTCAGCCTCCCATCCTTTCAATCCCTCCACAACGACCGCACCGGTTTCCTTGTCGATGTGAGAAATCTTCTTCTCCAGCGCTTCTTCAATAACTGGTTCTGCCGCTTCCACAAAGAAACTCTCGCCAAGATAGCTATCAAACTTCACACCCAAACGCTTATAGAGTTTTTCATATCCCTCGATACTCCACTCACGAAACTGTTTCCATAAAATCAGGAGCTTCTCGTCACCGTTTTCAAGCTGCCTCAAGAAGGCTGCTGCCTTTTCTTTGATAGCTGGATCATTCTCCTCCTCTTCGTGATATCTGACATACAGCCGTTTCAACTCTGGTAACGGATCAGCTTCGATCTTCTTGTCGTCCCCCCACGTTTCGTAGGCATAAATTAGTTTTCCGAACTGCGCTCCCCAGTCACCCAGAAAGTTATCTCGGAAAACAGTGTATCCGTTTTTTTCATAGATACGGGCCAAAGCCTCCCCAATAATCGTCGAACGCATATTCCCAACTCCAATAGGCTTTGCGATATTCGGATGAGAAAAATCAAAGTAGGCCACCTCCCCTTTGTGATCAGATAGTTCACCATAGCGATCACCTAGCTCTTTGACACTGTTTAGAACAGCACCATAGACATCTTCTTTAAGTTCTATATTGACATAAGCCCCTTCTCGGCGCGCTGCCCTTAACCACGTAGGACGAGATTCTTCCATTAGCATAGCAGTAACTTCCTCTGCTAAATCATGTGGGTATT
Source organism: Patescibacteria group bacterium (assembly GCA_038055675.1). Taxonomy (GTDB): domain Bacteria; phylum Patescibacteriota; class Minisyncoccia; order UBA6257; family 2-01-FULL-56-20; genus JBBUHS01. The sequence continues at coordinate 2,098 of JBBUHS010000097.1, forward strand.
TTTTCAGCTTTAGCACGCCAAGAAAAAACATGGATATGGCAATGTGAGCGTTCTCCACATGAAGGGGTGGCTCTTCTAATTTAAGATTTTCTAAAATATTGTCATCGATCGATAAGTTATATTTCTTGGAAATCAAAACTTTTATCTCTTCTCTGATTTTTCCAATTTGATAATCAGATCGAGAGGCAGTTTTTCGTTCTTTTTCTCGACGCTTAATACTCTCCAAGGCTTCCATAGCTTTTTCTTCAACCTCTTTATTATACTTTTTGAGAGCTTCCAAGTTCATACTGCTGATTTCTGGAGCAATTGCTTGATAAGCACCTTCACCTCTTCTGGCCCAGAAACCTGAATGTAGTCAACTCCGGCCTCAACGGCAGCGTAGTC
>JBBUHS010000098.1:0-1340 GCA_038055675.1 Patescibacteria group bacterium
GAGCTCATTTTCCCTCAGGATACCAAGATTGGAGGGGAGTGGTTTGCCACGATTGGAGCGGCCTGGAGAGGAACTTCTATGAACGGGAAAGACGAGGAGCTGAGTCTTCTGGGTCATACCGCTCACCATATATTCACTCGGGAGCGATTCGTTGATTTCCTGCTTTTCTGGCGCATCGTCGCTCCGGTTGTACTTACCGTCATTCTCCTCATTGTAATGACCACAGACTTCTTAATTATTCGGGAGATCGGTCGTCTTCAGGCCACCAGCACTTCTCGGGTTTCGCCCGAGGACCGAGCCAGTTTTTTAGCCTTGGAAGCCAAGGCTCAGAAATTCAACGAGGATGTTAATCTCATTAAGTCTATTCGCTCAGCCGAGAACTTCAAAAGTTCTTTCATTAAAGATATTTTTGGTCGAGCCGGATCCAGCAGTGTGCAGATCACAAGTTTGCGGTTTGAGCAGAATGGCTCTTTCTTACTTTCGGGACAGGCGGCATCTGAGGATAGAATTATTCTCCTTAAAAACTCCCTTATAGAGGGAGGATATCAGAATGCCGATCTTCCTCTCTCTGGTATCCGGAGTGATGGTCAGGGCTATGTTTTTTCGATGACTTTTTCTCGAAGCTCCTCGAATACCCCCTGAAGTATCTTTTTATCCTTAACAGAAATCTTTTTTAAGGCCAGTTCTCCTGCTTTTTCCTTTGAGGTTCTGACTCCAATTCGAATCCTCAAAAAGTCTTTAGTTTTAAGCTCGTGCATAATTGAATCGATGCCATGGTGTCCGGCACTACCGCGATTTTTTATTACCCGAAATTCTCCGAGGGGAATATCGAAGTCGTCGTGAGCAATAAGGAGGGAGTCGGGCGTGGTATGAAAATGTTTCAGAATAGCCTTCACCGCCTTTCCAGATTCATTCATAAACGTTTTTGGCCAGATAAAGTATAGTTTCTGTCTCTCGTTTTCAACCACCATCTCCTCCGAAATGAAAAGAGGCTGAGATCGCGCCGCCTTTCTTTCATAGGGGAGTGAGCTCAAAAACTGTTGCCCCACATTATGATAGGTTGCCGTATAATCCTTCCCAGGATTTCCTAAGCCAACAATAATAGTAATCTTGTCAATCATTGTTTCTTATTATATGATAGATGAACCTTAGTTCAAAAACACATGTTTCGTAAACTACGTGTTTCTTTAGCGGAGATTGTGGAGGTAGCGGTCATTGCTTTAGTGGCTGTTTTTCTCATTCGGAGCTATCTCGTCCAGCCTTTTCTGGTGAGTGGGAATAGTATGGTTCCGACATTCATGAATGGGGACTATCTTTTGATTGATGAGTTTTCTTATCAC
>JBBUHS010000099.1:0-7020 GCA_038055675.1 Patescibacteria group bacterium
TTGCCGAGTGAAGCGAGGCGGTGGCGGGGCTTTCTCGGAGCGTATGATTTAGTTTAGAGATACCACACGCTCCGCGCGGCCGAATTGGTCGGTCAATTTTCTGAAAGTCAGATTGTGGTGCCCTCACCAGGATTCGAACCTGGGACCATCTCCTTAAAAGGGAGCCGCTCTACCAACTGAGCTATGAGGGCTTACAAGAGAGTAATATAGTACGATGCTTGGTATTTTTCAACCTACCTACTCGTCTTTTTCACCCTCTTCAATAAGTTTTTTTGCCTTCGCGCTCAGTTTTTTCGGAGCCTTCAAAATCAAACTGACTAGAAGATCTCCTCGACCAAAACTTCCGAAATGTGGCATTCCTCCGCCGGGTATTTTGATGTCTTCTCGAACGTTCAGGTGGGCCGGTATCTCGATCATCTTTTCTCCGCCACCTAGAAGAGAGATACTTATCTTCCTCTGGAGAAGAAGGTCAAAAACTGATATTTCTTTTTTAATTCTCAGATCATCCCCATGGCGATCGAAAGTTTTATGAGGAGGAACGAGGATACGAACATAGAGATCTCCTTCTCCCGTACTATGCTCGCCGGACTCCCCCGCTCCTTTTACCGTTAATATCTGTCCGTTTTGAACGCCAGGAAGAATCGAAATTTGAACCTGCCGCTGACCTTTCACGCGACCGCTCCCACTGCAAGTAGCACATTTTTTGTTTGGAATTTTTCCTTGTCCATGACAACCTTCGCACGGTTTTATCTGAGAAAAGTTTCCGAAAAAAGATCGCCTTTCTTCTCGGACCTCGCCTTTCCCATCGCACCGCTCGCATTTTTTGAACCCAGCGGCATTGTCAGCACCCTGCCCCTTACAATCACCGCACCGAATAGCTGTTTCGTAGTTCAGTGTTTTAACTGACCCACGAAAAGCTTCTTCAAGGGTAATCTCTACTGGAAATTCCAGATCGGAACCGCGACGATATGTCCGGCGCTTAGTATGAATCCCTAGGTCTTCAAAGATAGTCTCGAACATATCTCCGAAATCTCCTAAGTTTTCAAGGTCTTCAAAGCCGAAACCAGCCCCTCCGCCTTGAAAAGGATTTCCTCCTTGGGTACCAAAATGCTCGGCTGTTCCGAAGCGGTCGTACTGATTTCTCTTTTTCGCATCAGATAGGACCTGGTAGGCCTCGTTTATTTCTTTAAACTTTTTCTCGTCTCCCTTTGGTTTATCTGGGTGGTGTTCGTGAGCTAAACGACGAAAAGCCTTTTTAATTTCTTCAGGAGAGGCACCTTTCTCAACTCCAAGAACTTTATAGTAGTCTTTTGACATATAATTTTCTAAAAATCTAAACTCTCTTTACTCACTGTTTCGGTATAAAGGCTAAAAACTCGACTGGCCAGGAGCACTTGGTAGATAAGGAAGGCAACGGCACTCATAATCAGCGAATAAAACTTCCCGATACTAAAAGAAAGAACAAGAACGAGGATCGACCAGCCAAAGAAGAACCACTGACCAAGATATGTCTCAAGCTGACTCAAACTTTCCTTGAGAAGACGATATATAAAGTTTTTTAAGCTTTCGTTCTCTTGGGGGCTGATCCCTCCGAACTGACTCTGTAGCTGTTTGGTCATCGCCTCGTTGGCCTGCTCAGCAACTCTTTGTTTTTCTGCCTCAGACAAGTTTTCTCCTCCGGGAATTTTGGCAATTTCATCCTCGGCCATTGCGCCAACAATTTCCTCGAAAGTTGATTCGGGAGTAAGGCGAAGATCAGGATAAAAGTTATTTACCAGACCCAAACTCCAGCTTGTTAGTCCATCAAAGGCTGACTCAGGAACAATAACTTTATTCTGTTGCCAGTATGGAAAATAAAAGATGGTTCCCATAAGAGCTATGGCCATAACCAAGCGGCCGTAATAGAGTCCGGAAACACGAAAAAAGTGGACACTGAGCCCATTATTGAGTTCTGTTCGGGCACGCCAACTTCCTGAAAGAAGAATGAGGAGGGCAAAGCCTTCAGTTGCAAGCCAGTAGATTGATTCATTATAGAGAAAAAATCCAAGACAGAGAACCTGAACAATCTGAACGACCATACGCCGCCCCGTATCTTTTATCAGGACAAGATGAAAAAGCGAAGCGAGAAAAAAAACAGAGAGAGCAATAAGAACGCCCCACAGCCCTGGTGTTATATTAATAAATGGGATGGTCTGGCTACTGATATAGAGTTTATACACATACCCAAGCCAGGTGGCTGAAACAAGGGCAGTAGCTTCGAAGATGACGCTGCGCCAAAAAGAAGGGTTTCTCTCCATCACTTCTTTCTCCACTTTTTGACTAATTGTTTGGTTCAGAAGGAGGTTGCTCACCGGTTTGATTTTCTGAGTTAGGACTATCTTTCTTATTATAGAGCGCTTCGCCGATTTTTTGAATCTCGGAAGATAGCTCATTCATTGCGGTCTGAATTGAAGCTGTGTCAGAACCATCCTTCACCGCCTTGACCGCTTCTATTTTTTTGGTAATGGCTTCCTTAATTTCCACCGAAATTTTATCTCCAGCATCAAGAAGTGATTTTTCAGCCAAATAAATTACACTTTCTGCCTGGTTTTTCACTTCGATCAGTTCCTTTTTCTTTTGATCCTCATCGGCGTGTTCTGCCGCCTCTTTCTTTAGTCGTTCCACTTCGTCTTTTGACAAGGTTGACGAAGCTTCAATTTTCACAGACTGACTATGTCCAGAAGCTTTGTCCTTCGCCGAAACATTCAGAATACCGTTCGCATCGATATCGAAGGAAACCTCAATTTGAGGTAAGCCTCGTGGTGATGGTGGAATCTTATCAAGAATAAAGCGGGCCAAAGTTTTATTGTCCACAGCAAGTGGGCGCTCACCCTGAAGAACGTGTACTTCAACAGAAGTTTGATTATCGGCGGCAGTAGAGAATACCTGAGACTTCGAAGTTGGAACGGTCGTATTTTTCTGAATCATTGGGGTGGCTACACCACCCAAGGTTTCAATACTGAGCGTTAAAGGAGTGACGTCCAAAAGAAGAATATCTTTTACATCACCCTGGAGAATTCCGGCCTGCACCGCCGCGCCCAAAGCTACCACCTCATCCGGATTGATTCCTTTGTGAGGCTCCTTGCCGAATAAGTTTTTAACTGCTTCCTGAATGGCGGGCATTCGAGTCTGTCCACCAACAAGAATAACCTCGTTAATTTCAGAGAGTGAGAAGCCGGCTCCTTTCGGGGCGGCACTTGCCACCGCTTCTTTTGTGAGTTGGATAGAGTGTTCAATATACTTTCGAACCAGTTCCTCAAATTTAGCTCGCGTGAGTTTAATCAGAAGATGTTTTGGCCCCGAAGCATCAGAGGTGACGTAGGGTAGATTTACCTCCGTTTCCACCGCGGTAGAAAGTTCGTGCTTAGCTCGCTCAGCCGCTTCTTTCAAGCGTTGAATAGCGAGAGGATCTTTAGAAAGATCGACGCCCTCCTGCTTCTTATACTCAGAAACCAAATAATCAAGAAGCTCTTTATCAAAATCGTCGCCACCGAGGCGGGTGTCGCCACCGGTTGCTTTTACCTCAACGGTGTCATCCCCTACTTCTAAAACAGAAATATCGAATGTTCCACCGCCAAAATCGTAAACCACAATTTTCTCGCTTTTCTGTTTATTAAGACCGTAGGCCAAAGCTGCCGCCGTTGGTTCGTTAATGATTCTTCGAACCTTGAGACCAGCAATCTCTCCAGCATTTTTAGTGGCCTGTCTTTGTGAGTCATCGAAGTAGGCCGGAACGGTAATCACCGCCTCTTCCACCTTTTCTCCTAGTTTTGCTTCGGCGTCAGCTTTTAGCTTGGCTAAAACCATCGCGGAAATTTCTTCCGGCTTATACCACCGATCACCGAGCCTCACCTCAACGGTGTTGTTGGCCCCCTCCTGAATATCATAGGGAAGCCAGGTTTTGTCTTTTTGAATTTCCGGATCATTAAACTTACGTCCGATGAGACGCTTCACTGAAAAAATAGTGTTCTTGGGATTAGTGACCGACTGTCTTTTGGCCAAAAGGCCAACCAGACGCTCTCCCGACTTCCTGAGCGCAACAATGGAAGGAGTGGTGCGGTTACCCTCGTGATTCTCGAAGATTTTCGGTTCACCACCCTCAATAACCGCCACCGCAGAGTTTGTTGTTCCTAAGTCGATTCCAATGATTTTTGACATAGTGTATTTAAAATAATTTTACGATTGTTTTTGACCCTTTGAAACCTTAACGCGAACCGGACGGAGAATTTTATCATGCAGTGTATACCCCGCCCCAACCTCTTCCACAACCATTCCTTCTGGCATATCCGAATCAACTTCGGCAATAGCCTCACTTGTTCTCGGATCAAGCGGATCGCCAACCTTGATTATTATTCGCTCTAATCCTCGCTTTTTTAACATATCCAAGAGCTGACCTCTAATCATATAAATTCCTTTATCCGTCTGGCCCTGCTTCTCCATTGTTCTAATAGCCAAGTCGAAGTTATCAATTACTACAACTAACTCACTCATTATATCCTCAGTAGTATAGCGAGCGATGTGACTCATCCGCTCCGCCTCGTCTTTCTTATAGTTTATAAAGTCTGCTTTTGCTCTCTGCCAGCCAGCCAGATACTCGTCCCGCTTCTCCTCGGCTTCCCGAAGAGGGTCTGATTGTTTTCCGGACTGAGTCTCCGCCGCCTCGTTCTTTTTTATCTCTTCATCCATAATTTTAGTAGCTATTCAGGTTTTTTATTCTAACTATTTTCAGATTAAAAATCAAGGGCTTTTTGAGCTGAACTATAGCTAATGGTATGATGAACCTACTCTATGAAAATCCGACCCCGACTAATCGACAGCCTCACGGCCACAATGATTCCTCTGCCACCCTCCTCAGAGAAAAAACCGCTTCGGTTATTCGTCTGCGGCCCTACTGTCTACGACTTTCTTCATATTGGGAACGCCCGAACTTACTTAGTTTTTGATGTTTTTGCTCGCTACCTCCGCTCAATAGGGATCCACGTATTCTATCTCCAGAATATCACCGACGTCGACGATAAGATTATTATTCGGTCCGATCGGGATCATTCAACTCCGGCCGCGGTGGCAAAGAAGTATCAGAAAGCCTACTTTGCTAATATGAAGGCTCTCGGGGTAACGAGCGTGGATAAGTATGCTCCAGCCACCAAATTCATATCTTCTATTGTTCGGCAGGTAGAGCGACTAATCCAGAAAGGACATGTCTATAAGGCCGCTGACGGTTATTATTTTGATCTCGTGACTTTTCCGGACTATGGACATCTTGCTCGTCGAACTGTTTCTCAGGCGGAGGATGGCGTGAGTCGGATTGACGAGGGTGTGACAAAAAGGAATCGCGGAGATTTTTGTGTTTGGAAGTTTTCAAAACCGGGCGAACCTACTTGGAAAACACCCCTCGGTGCCGGTCGTCCCGGTTGGCACATTGAAGATACGGCAATCAGCGAACATTTTTTCGGGCCACAGTATGACATTCACGGCGGTGGCGTTGATCTGAAGTTTCCTCACCACGAAGCGGAAATTGCCCAACAGGAATCGGCTTCTGGTAAAAAACCATTCGTAAAAATCTGGCTCCACGTCGGATCCCTGACTGTAAATGGAAAAAAAATGTCAAAGAGTTCGGGAAATTTTGTTACGATCAATGACTTTTTGAAAATACATACTCCTGAAACACTTCGCTTCATGACGCTCAGTAGTCACTACCGGTCTCCGTTAGACTATACCGAAGAGACCGCCTTGGCCTATCAGCAATCAGCTAAAAATATTGCTGACTTTATTTATAGGCTTGAGTTTGTGGAGATACATTCAAAACTGAAACCCACAAAAAAGATTTCCGGAACTAGGGAAGAAACCAAAAATCTCTCTACTCGCTTCTTTTCAGCATTAGCCGATGATTTTAATACTCCACAGGCTCTCGCAACGCTCTTTGAGTTTATGGGGTCGTTACAGTCCCAGACGTGGAACCTGTCTCCTGAGGAAGCTCTGAGCTATCGCCAGACATTCCTAACCCTCCTTTCTGTCTTTGGCCTTAGCTATAAAAAATTAAAAATCCCCTTAAAGATTAGGATTCTCACGAAGGCCCGAGAGAAGGCCAGAATTGATAAACAGTTTATCCAGTCTGATGATTTGAGAAAGCAGATTAATACGCTAGGATACAACCTAGACGATACCCCCCTGGGACAGTTTGTGAGGCCGCGTTAGCACTTATTCTTTATGTCCTCCGGAATCAAAATTCCACCCCAAAATATCGAAGTGGAGCAGTCTGTTATCGGCGCGCTCCTTATTGATAAAGAAGCAATTACCAAGATTGCCGATGTTTTGGCTCCAAAAGATTTTTACCAGCCGAGTCATGAAAAAATATACTCGGCTATTCTTGAGCTTTATGAAAAAGCCAAACCGATTGATATTATCACCATAGAAACCCGCCTCAAGGAGTCTGGAGATTTGCAGAGCGTTGGAGGCTCAGGATATCTAGCTGAACTTTCTAACAAAGTTCCTTCGGCTTCTCATATTGAGGAGTATGCCAAAATTGTTAAGGAAAAGAAGATTCTCCGAGACCTCATCAAAGCTTCGGCCGAGATAACAGAAGGTGTTTTTGATTCTGGTCGGGACGTTGAAGAACTTCTCGATGAAATAGAGCAGAAAATTTTTAGAGTTTCTAAGACTTCGGTTCAGAAAGCCTTCGTGCATCTGAAAGATGAGCTGAAGGTAGCTTACGAAAGAATTGAAAAGCTTCATCGCGGGGAAAGTGCTCTTCGTGGAGTTACTTCTGGGTTTCAAGAGTTGGATAATCTGCTTTCCGGATTTCAGAAATCAGACCTTGTTATTCTTGGTGCTCGACCATCTCTCGGAAAAACTTCCCTTGCTTTAGATATTGCGCGGAATGCTGCTCTGCGGGGTAACGCGGCAGTCGGTATCTTTTCCCTGGAAATGTCTCGGGAACAGGTGGTTGATCGCCTGATCTCCTCCGACTCCGGCGTGCCCTTG
>JBBUHS010000100.1:0-3657 GCA_038055675.1 Patescibacteria group bacterium
TTTCAATTAACGTGGAGGAGTTGAAGCGATCAGATGTTTCATCGGCTTATATTGCCCAGCAAATTGCTTGGGATATCGAGCGTCGCATGCCATTCCGACGTCTCATGAAGAAGTACCTCGACCAAATTATGCAGGCGCAGGGCGTAAAGGGAGCAAAAATTTTAATGGGTGGACGACTTGGTGGTGCGGAAATCGCTCGTCGAGAGTGGTTGAAGCGCGGTCAGTTGCCGCTTCAGACTCTTCGGGCTGTCATTGATTTTAGTCATGCCACTGCTTACACCACCTACGGTACGATTGGTATTAAGGTGTGGATCTATAAGGGAGATTCTTTTGAAGAAAAAGGTGCGAGTCGCGAACGAAGAAGGAGGGAGCAAGTTTAAACCACCATGTTAATTCCGAAGAAAGTAAAACATCGCAAGTGGCACAAGGGACGATCTCGAACCAGAAAGGTTGAGACTCGTGGTTTGGAGTTGAGTTTTGGTAGTTTCGGCATCAAGGCTATGGGTTCCGCTTGGCTTACCTCAAACCAGATTGAAGCTGCTAGAAAAGCGATGACCAATCTTCTGAAAAGAGAAGGACGTTTGTGGATCCGAGTCTTTCCAGACAAGCCAGTTACGGCACGACCGCCAGAACTTACGATGGGTGGTGGAAAGGGTAGCGTTGATCACTATGTGTTTCCGGTTCGCCCAGGAAGAATTATTTTTGAGCTGGACGGTGTTTCCGAAGAAAAAGCTCGTCAGGCTTTTCGAGTGGCCGGATTTAAGCTTCCGTTTAAGACTAAAGTTGTTGTGAAATAATATGAATTCCGTTAGAAACTACCCAACCATGAATAGTGCTATCAAACTTTTTAAGTTATATCCAAAGCAAAAGGCCGTCAGTATAATGAGCGGAAATACTATTTTCTATTTCTAACGGGATGAAAGCCAAAGATAAAAAAGAACTGAAAACACATTCACGAGCCAACCTCTTGAAACAGCTGGAAGTTGAGCGGGAGCGTTTGCGCGTTTTGCAGTTTGATCTTCATGCCGGCAAGGTGAAAAACATCCGAGAGATTCGTTCCGTAAAGAAAACCATCGCTACCATCTTGACGTTTTTGAAATTAATGTGAGAATAGACCATTCATGACCGAAATTAAGAAAACAGTAAAACGCCGCCTTCGCGGCATCATCATGAGTGACAAGATGGAGAAGACTCGCGTCGTTTCAGTGACGCGCTTAAAGAAGCATCCAAAGTACTCCAAGTACTACCGCATCACCACCAAGTTCAAAGCCCATGACAACGAGAACCAGTACAAGACTGGTGAAGAAGTCTGGATTGAAGAGGGTCGTCCAATGTCGAAAGAAAAGCGATGGGTTATCGTAGGTAAGATTTAAGATGCTACAAGAACGATCCATTCTCAAAGTTGCTGATAACTCAGGTGCCAAAGTGGTGCGCTGTTTCCGTATTCTTGGCGGCACCAGGCGTCGGTATGCTCGTCTCGGTGATATTTTGGTTGCTTCCGTTCAGTCTGCCGAGCCACGAAAGACCATTAAGAAAAAGGATATTGTGAAGGCACTGGTAGTGCGGGTGAAGAAATCATTCCGACGAGCCGATGGATCGTATGTTCGTTTTGATGAAAATGCTGTGGTGATTGTTGATGCTAAGAAAGAACCGGTGGCCACTCGCGTGTTCGGACCGTTTCCGCGTGAACTAAAAGGAATGGGCTACACGAAACTCATGACAATGGCTGAAGAAATCGTTTAATACTATGAATATTCGAAAAGGAGACACCGTATTAATAAGAACAGGCAAAGACCACGGAAAAACCGGGACGGTTGTTAAGGTTGCTCCGACCGATGACAAAGTAACCGTGGGAGGCCTTAATCTTTTCAAGAAGCGGGTCCGGCCTAAAAAGCAGGGACAGAAAGGAGAGATGGTTGAGGTTTCTCGACCGTTGCCGCGATCTCGAGTGATGCTTGTTTGTCCGAACTGCAAAAAGGCCACCCGTTTAGGTGCTCGTATCGAGGGGACTCAGAAGATCCGGTACTGTAAAAAGTGTGAAGCCGCTGTTTAAATTACCATGACCGAAAGACAAGCAATAAAAGCATTTGTAGAAAAGATCGTCGTGAATAGCGGAGTTGGCCGTTTGAGCCAACAGCCGTCTTTTGAGGACAAAGTTTTGCCAGTTGTCATGAAAGACCTGGCTATTATTTCCGGACAGAAGGGCGAAATTAGAAAAGTGACCAAATCAATCGCCGGCTTCAAGATTCGCGAAGGACAGATCGTGGGAGTGAGAACCACCCTCCGAGGCGAGAAAATGGTTGATTTTTTTGAGCGTTTGATTAGGATAGTACTACCTCGCGTTCGGGACTTTAATGGTATCGCTTTGACGAATATCGACAAAGGCGGTGTTTTGAATGTTGGCCTGAAGGAGCACTTGGTGTTTCCAGAGATTAATCCGGAAGACTCAACGCTTATCTTTCCTTTGCAGGTTACCGTCGTACCCCGGCACAAAGATCGGGAAAAGGCCTTAGCCACATTCCGTTCGCTTGGTGTACCGTTAAAGAAATAATTATGGCTAAAGTATCTGTCATCGCGAGAAGCAAAAAGAAGCCGAAATATTCGACCCGAATAGTCAGACGTTGTTTCCGGTGCGGTCGAAAGCGTGGCTATATCCGCGATTTCAACCTCTGTCGAATCTGCTTCCGTGAAATGGCTGCGAAGGGTCACATTCCGGGAATTAAGAAATCAAGCTGGTAATATGTACTACGATCTACTCACACAAGTTAAGAATGCCCAAAGCGCTCGCAAGAAATCTCTTCGCGTGTCCTTTTCTAAACTCGATCACGCGGTCGGTGATATTTTGGTGAAGCATGGTTTTGTGAAAGAAGTGAAGAAGAAGCTTATCGGCAAGAAGAAATTTTTAGACATCGATCTTATTCCAAAGGCGCCTTCCGAGGTTTTGCAGTTTAAAATTGTGAGTAAGCCAAGTCGTCACCTGTACACCAAGAGTAAAGAGCTCTATCCAGTAAAACAGGGCTACGGACTTTCTGTTATTTCGACTTCACAGGGCATTATGACTGGCGGAGAAGCAAAAAAGCGTCGCTTGGGCGGGGAGTATCTTTTCGAAATCTGGTAAATAAAAACATGTCCGCTTTAAGCAAAAAACCAATTCCTGTGCCTTCTGGCGTTACCGTGACTGAGTCACCGGAGAACTTTGTGATTCGCGGACCTCAGGGAATGAAAGAGCTTCCTAAGCTTTCCGGAGTAACCGTTACCATCACCCCGGAATCTCTCTCGGTGAAGATGGATGAAGGCGGCAACCGTCAGGCTCGCATGAACGAAGGTACCACCTGGTCACTTCTCAAGAACTCTGTTTCTGGTGTGGCTCAGGGATTCACCAAGATTTTAGAAATTGAAGGCATTGGTTATAAGGGAGTGATCGAAGGAAGTGCCCTCGTTTTGTCCTTGGGATATGCTCATCCGGTTCGAGTAGAAATTCCTACCGACCTCAAGGTGACGGTGGACAAGAAATCGATCACTATTCAGGGATCGGACAAGGAGTTGGTTGGAAAGATTGCCTCGCAGATTCGGGCTTTGAAAAAGCCAGAACCATACAAGGGCAAGGGAATTCGCTATCAAGTAGAAGTTGTCCGTCGCAAGGCCGGTAAGAAAGCA
>JBBUHS010000101.1:0-1411 GCA_038055675.1 Patescibacteria group bacterium
TTCGGACGACTTCTATGCGGTGACGGCGGCTCTCGAGCGGATTGAACGGAACGCCAGCTACTATGCGGGATTGGGTAAGGCGCTCTATCAGTCGATGTTTTCTTCTCGGCATTCCGCGGACAAGAAATCAACCGTTAGAGCAATCAGGGCGTCAATTACATATCTGGAGAAGATACTGGCAGCAGTGGAAGAATAGAAGGACAAGGATTACCTTAATTGGCGATCCTTTTTTTATTTTGAATATTTCCTTGAGAATAGATGAAAATCGGTGTATATTGGTCCAATATGATCGATGTAAAACTCCTCCGAGAGGAGCCCCAGAAAGTTAAGGATGGAATTATAAAAAAGAACAAGGATCCGAAGCTGGTGGATCAGTTTTTAGAGCTCGATAACGAGTGGCGGAAAATTACCAAGGATACCGACGAGCTTCGGGCCGAACAGAAGAAGGCCGCTGCCGCTCGAGATATTGAAGGAGGAAAGCAACTCAAGGAAAAACTAAAAGCACTTGAAGAGAAGATAGGTCAGCTGGAGACTGAGCGGGATGCGATTTGGAAAAGCATTCCCAACCTGCCGTTTCCTGAAGTAATCGTGGGAAAAGATGAGTCCGAAAACCAGGTCATTAGAAAATGGCATGAGCCGCCCCATTTTGATTTTGAACCAAAAGATCACCTCGATCTTGGTGAAGCCTTGGATATTATCGATGTAAAGCGAGCCAGCGAGATTTCCGGTGCTCGTTTTGCTTATCTGAAGGGGGATTTGGCCATGCTGGAGTTTGCCCTTGTAACTCATGTTTTAAAAACACTTCAGGATGAGACGATACTTCGTCCGATTGCCGAGGCAACCAAAAAGGGATACTCGGCCAAAGCCTTTGTGCCCGTTATCCCGCCACAGATGATTCGTCCGGAGGTACTTGAGCGGATGGGACGACTAGAACCAAAGGATGACCGGTACCATATTCCCTCCGACGACCTATATCTCATTGGGAGCGCTGAGCATACGTTGGGACCACTCCACATGGATGAGATTATTCCCGAGGAGAAGTTACCGATTCGGTATGTTGGTTTTTCGACCAGCTTCCGCAGAGAAGCAGGGACATACGGCAAGGATATGAAAGGAATTTTGCGAGTTCACCAGTTCGACAAACTTGAGATGGAGTCATTTTGTGCGCCAGAAGACTCAATCGTAGAACAAGATTTCTTAGTTGGTATTCAGGAGTATCTAATGCAGTCTCTTGAACTTCCATACCAGGTTGTTTCTGTTTGTACCGGCGATATGGGGGAGCCAGATGCGCGGCAGATCGATATCGAAACCTGGATGCCGGGACAGGCTAAGTACCGCGAAACACACACCTCGGATATGATGACCGATTACCAGTCTCGTCGCCTGAACGCTAAGTTTCGGCGTGCCGATG
>JBBUHS010000102.1:0-4429 GCA_038055675.1 Patescibacteria group bacterium
AACAACTTACTTCAGGCACAGGCCATTTTAGCAGATGGAAACAGAACGAGGAGGGTACGATGGGTAGGAGTAACGGAGAAAGAGCACATCCTTCATGTCGCGGTGGTCGGGTGGTTGATTCGTGGATCGTCGAGCTGGGTCGTGAGCCAAACACCGATGAGCTTATGGAGCGGGCTCTTCGCCAGGGGCTTCTGGCGAACGACTACCTGACCCAAGAGAATTTTCCGATCAATCCTGTTCGGGTGAGGAGCGTGAGGATCGTAGGTTATGATCCGGATCGTGATTGGTACAGCTTCGAAGAGGGGAGACAGATCCTTCGGTCAGCTGGTATCGGCGTGCCGACCTACGAGCACGGGCTCCAGTGTCTCGTTCAGCACGGAATTTCGATGCGAACAGATAAGCGGAAACCCGCTTTCTTCCATGATCCGTGGCATAACAGGGGGACCGGTCGATTTCTGTATCTCTGCGATCTCTTCGAGCATCTCGAAATTGCCCTCGACTGCATTCGCGGACAAGGGGACAGAGAAGATCAGGTTTTCGGACCCAACCGTCTCTTGGCCGGCATTCTGCTAAACTGAGACAGTGCCTTTTCTGTCGTCACGCCACTTATCTTAGGATGAGTGGCTTTTTATTTTTTCCACCGGGGGGCAAACCGAATCGAGAATGTATAGATCTTGGCAACGATAGGATTCATTCCTCGGGCAATCATTCCCGTATAAGCAGCCTTCTGAAACTCCTTCAGATCATTTCCTTCATAACACAACTTTCCATTTCTAAAGCAGAGACTACAGTAGGTGTTGGACTCTCTTTGTCCGGGGTCTTTAGCAAGTGGCATCAAGCAACTTTGGCAACTGTTTTTCTTCATACCTCCATTGTAACAAATGAAGGATATTCTAAGCATTACTTCCGGCCACGTATCCAGTCGTCCAGCAGAGCTGTAGAGAATATCCTCCAGAGGGACGGCTGATATGCAAGAGATCACCAGTGACATAGAGGTTCTCATATTTTTTCGAGCGCATTGTTTTCATATCGACTTCAGCCAAGGCCAGGCCGCCGTCAGCCACGACTGCGCGATCATAGCCCATGAGGCCCGTGATTGTAACTGGCAGTGCCTTTAAGAGATCGACAATTCTTCGCCGTTCCTCCTTAGTAATACTATGAACTTTGATATCAGGATTGATGTTTTCGAGAAGTGATAAAAGAGCTTGAGCGGTGCCAGCCGGAGCGATTTCTTTCCAAACATTCTTGAGTGTTTTATTTTTATCGGTTTCAAAAAAGGCGGTGATTCGTTTATCCAGCGATCCAATACTTTCTTCCGGATATGCGTCGATTTCGGCGGTAACTGCGCCTTCGTGAAGCAA
This sequence comes from Patescibacteria group bacterium, assembly GCA_038055675.1. GTDB lineage: Bacteria > Patescibacteriota > Minisyncoccia > UBA6257 > 2-01-FULL-56-20 > JBBUHS01. The sequence continues at coordinate 1,362 of JBBUHS010000102.1, forward strand.
GTCAGAAACTGTAGCAGCGGTGTTTAAAATAAGAGGACCAGAAAGTCCGAAGTGGGTACAGAGCACACTTCCTTTTAAAGATATTTTTCGTTTTCCCTCAAGGAAGAAACTAATACGTATGTTGGAAAGAGTTATCCCAGAAAGTTTTTTGATCCACTTATCCTGAACAGCTAAGGGGACGATGCTGGGAGTCGGATCCTTGACCGTGTGTCCTATTTTTTTAAGCCACGAGAAGCCATCACCTGTAGATCCAGTTTCAGGATGAGACTTTCCTCCGGTGGCTAAAATATATGATGAGGCGGTGAGATTCTCTCCGTTCACCATTATCGAAGCTATCTGATTATCAGTCGCTTTAATTTTTTCTACGTTGGCCTTGGTGCGTACTGTAACATTTCCTTTTTTAAGATAATCTTTAAGGGTCTTTACGACATCAACTGCACGTTCCGATTTTGGGAAGGCGCGCTTTCGAGCCTGCACAATAATAGGTAAGTGACGGGACTCAAAAAACGAAAAAGTATTTACTACTCCAAACTGCGAAAAGGGGGAGTGGAGAAAAGGCTTGGCATCGCCATAGTGTTCGAGGAGGAGTCGTTCGTCCTCTTCGGCATTCGTGATATTACAGCGTCCGCCACCGGTGATTTTCAGTTTTGCACCGAGCTCAGGATTTTTTTCTAAGAGTAAGACGCGCTTACCACGCTCGGCTGCTCGTCCAGCGGCCATCATTCCTGAGGCGCCACCCCCAATTACGATCACGTCATAATGCATCTCCCTATCGTATCCCTTTCAAGAAGATAAGAGAAATCTATTTGAATCGAGTGACTTTAATAGCCTTTCTTTTCGTTGGTTTACTTGAGTTTTCTGATTCTTTCTTAAAAGATAATTCAAGTGTTTTTAGGGCAGCTCGAAGTTTTGTAACTGAGCCCAGTCCCATACAGTGAAGCTCAAGGATCTCGGTCTCGCTATATTTTGCTAGTTCGGATAGGTTTGTAATTTTTGCGTTCAGGAGCGCACGAAGAGCCGGAGCGGAAATGTCTTTTGGAAGATTCGTTTTCAGTTTCTTATAAAACCCAGGCCAGCACTTGGGGCATATTGGACAGTTGCTGCTTTTTTGAAACTGATGTCCGCAACTACAAGCTTTCAGTTGTTTAGACATTATCTTTTATAAATTCATTATAACTTACTGACAATTTTTTTGATTGCAGAGAGATAGGTTCTTTGGTTGATATTATGTTTTGCCCCCTTGGCAGTAATCATATGGCTATTTGCCAGCTGTCTTTTTGCGGCCTGCACCCTCTTTATACAAAAAGAACTTTCTTTGTCTCCAACAATAAGATACGTTTTTGATTTTATCTTCGGTGCGAGTGTGGCAAAAGAATACTCGTTTTTGAATTTTCTTTTCCACCACCGTACCCACTCGGGTTTCAGACCCTTGAGATCCTCTTTGAAATAAGGGGAGAGGGAGCAAAGAATAAGAGCTTTTGGCTTTGTCTTGGCGGCGGTCAGGAAAGCAATCATTGCTCCAAAAGAAAATCCTAATATATAAACCTCATCATCCTTTTTCTTCTCGTACATATTAAGAAGCTGCGCAGTATAGGCATCGAATCCTTCTGCCCCTTTTTTCTTCCAGCGCATCGGCACCTGGACTGGTAGGATGCCACGAGCCTCAAAAAGCTTGGCAATCTTTCTATATCCAGACTGCGCTAGATGAGACTCTTCATACCCGGGGATGATATACGTGATTTTCTTCACAGACTCATTATAGTGCAATCATGAATTTTTATGGGAATACTCCCTCGAAAACTATTTACTTGACATTAATTAATCCTAATGTTATAAAGTGCCCAGATCTACACCCGTAGTTTGATAACCAGTTTTGAAACAACCCCCCAGATCGCATTCAAAATGCGAACGTTAAAGAGGAGAAGTACCATGGCAGCAGTTGCAGTTCATCGGGAGGCCCCCGCATTCGCCAGGTCCATTCGAGGAGGAGAAAGAAGGGGGCCTTCGGTTCAGGAGAAGGTGTTCAATAGCCAGACCAACCGCCTGGTTCGTTCGGGCCGCGCGACCGAAGATGAACTCCGTCTTCTCAAGGAGTTCCTGCCCGAAGCCGGAGACTTCCTCGTCGTCCCGAAGCGTCCCGATCTGATCGACCTGGACCGGCTGATGAAGCTCGTAGTCTTGAATGGGATGTGTGGCAGGAGCAGTTTCCGCTTCAGCTACCTCACCGACGAGATCATCGTACCGAAAGGTCCGTACATCATCGTCGGTATCGAGAATGGTCGCGCTCGTCTGAACATCGCTCCGGTGGAGTCCAAGCGGGCCATCAAGGAGAAGAAGCGCTCCGGGTTCACTGTCTTCGAGGGAGTAATCTACGCTGCGATGTTTCCGGTTCTCGTCCACCACGCGATCGACTGCGTGGGGTCGAGGGTCAACTCAGCGAGTACGCCCTACATCTCGCTCGAGGAATACGGCCCCGATCTCTACTTCGGCGGCGAGACCGTCGCCGATCCGAATTCAGGGGCGCCGTCCTGCTCCAAGAGGATAGGGCTCGAAGTCTGAGACTCTGTTTCTAAGATTAGATCCATCATGGGCTCCTTCGACCTTGTGTCGTCGGAGCCTTTTTTATTTCTTTTTTTGTTCGCCTTGAATAATAGGTATATAATTTCTATATGAAATTTGAATCATTTACCCCTTCAGTTGAGAGCGAAGGAAAAGAACCCATTCCCTTTCCCCAAGAGGAGTCGGCAGTGGAGGCTTATCTTGGACAGTATGAGGGAGAAACCAAACGAGCCGGTATTTTAAGAGAGGTCTTTCAGGAGTTTCTGAAGGAAGAGCTAGAAAACTCCAAACTATTTAAATCAGAGTCCGGAGTAGAGATGCCGTACACCTCAATCAATATTGAGAAGCTGGCTCGTCGGATTTATGAAAAGGCATCAGGTCAAACTCTATCTTTAGAGGAAAAAGATCTGCCGCCGGTAAGGCAGCAGTTCGTATTTGCCACTTCGCCCGTCATTGAAGATGGCGATCAGTTTACGACCATCGAATTTGCGATGCACGGAATAGTGAAA
>JBBUHS010000103.1:0-3383 GCA_038055675.1 Patescibacteria group bacterium
TTTTGAGGCCGGGAGGGGAATCGAACCCCTGTATAGGAGTTTTGCAGACTCCGACCTTACCACTTGGCTACCCGGCCATATTCTCAAAATTTCTAATCGGGATCCCGACTTCTGATTATAATCCAGATAGTGCTTTGGGACAGACCCTCCAACCTTACCACTTGCCTGCCTGCCCTGCCTACCGGCAGGCAGGCAGGGCAGGCAGGGCCACCTGTCTCGCCGAGGTTTCAGCAAGGCGGGCCGTACCGGTTAGCCCGCGCCTTTAGCGGGGTGAACTTATTCTATTCTTCAAGCAACAATTTTTCAATCCCGACGAGTTAAAATTTTTCAAGGAAGTCGGGACTCCGACCTACGCGTCGGAGCGTTCTTCTTCAATCAATAACTTTTCCACTGAAGCCGCGTTATCAAGACCAAAGTCGATCTCGAATTTTATCCGAGGCATCGGCTTAATGTTGATCTTCTTCAAAAGCATATGTTGGAGCTGAGGAGCAGCTTTGTCGAGAATCTCGAGCACCTCCGAACTTTTGTGTTTTGGGATAACACTCATGTGAACCGTGGCATTGTCCAAACCCTTCGCAATCTCAACGGTTGTGATTGTAGCTAAAGCATTGGGGAATTCCAACTCGCGCTGGATAAGTTTTCCAAGCTCTTCTTGGATTAGGCCACTTACCCTCTCTTTTCTAAAGTTCATATTATTTTGAATTATAAACTGTCCTCTCCTGCGTTACGACCTGCGCTTCGCACTCGCTGTACATTTTGGTACAGCTCATGTGCGGTGCTCGGTCAAGCCTTGGATATGCCATTTTATAATTCAAAATTAGATTACTGAGGGCGAACGACGAGGTGATCGCCAACCTTAGTCATCGTCTCCGAATTAATCATCAGACCACATTCCTTGCCCATCGGGACTTCGTTGGCGTCGGATTTATTCTGCTGGAGATTGGTAATTCTACCTTTGCCGATTACTGTTTCGCCGCGAACAATTTCAAAAGCTCGCTTGTTCTTTAAGACGCCTTCAGCAACTTTTCCGCCCACCACCTGCTTTTCTGGTTCCATCTGATTGAAGACCGCGAGGATCTCCAAGTCTCCTTCTGGTGGGGGAGTTGTATCCGCTGCCAGTTTTTCTAGCTCCTCAAGAAGTTTATAGATGATGTCAGACTCAAGAATTTTTACCTTGTGGGTTTCTGCTAAGCGCTTAGCGGCGGTATTTATCTTCACATGAAAAGCGACGATCAGGCTTCCGGTCGAGACTGCCAACTGCACATCGCCATCATATACTTCCCCTACCGAGGCACTTTTGACCATGAGTGGCTTATGGGTAGTAAGGTCCTGGATGGTGGCCGTGAGAGCTTCCAAAGAGCCGCTATTCTCAGCCTTGAGGATCAAGGTAATCCCCTTCTCCTCTTCGGTTGCGAAAGGAGAGTGATTGGCGAGATTGGTTGAGCGGGAGGCCGAGGCCTGTGAAGCCGAAGTTTCTAACGCTACATCATCGCCAGCGATAAACTCCTCGCCGATAGCGGGAAGATCATCGAAGCCGATAATCATGGCGGGGGAGGATGGTCGAAGATCAGTTGCCGCTTTCCCCAAGAAGTTCTCAAGCATTTTTATCTTCCCGCCAATCTTTCCGACTGAGATTTTCTGTCCGCGTTTTAAAATTCCATTTTTCAAAATGACCGTGACTTCTAATCCGCGATTTTTATCCCGCTTGGCTTCCAAGACATATCCAGAAGCTTGAGCATTTGGATCATAGGTGAGGTTTTCGAGTTCGGCCGCAAGGAGGAGAAAATCCAGAAGTTCATCAACTCCTTCGCCGGTCTTGGCTGAGATTGCTTGGAAGCTCACGTTTCCACCGTAGCCTTCGAGGAGCACTCCGTTTGCAGTTAGTTCGTTTTTAACGCGATCAATATCTGCACCGGGTCGATCCATTTTTGTGAGAGCGACAACAAATGGGGTTTTGCTTTCGGTTAAAATCTTGATTGCTTCGGCTGTCTGTGGTTTTACTCCCTCGTCAGCGGCAACAACGAGAATTGCCAGGTCGGCTGTGGTCGCTCCGCGAGAACGCATCTTGGTAAACGCCTGATGGCCAGGCGTATCGATAAACGTGATTTTCTTTGGAGCTTGCCCTGATTTATCCTGACTTGTACTGAGCTTAGTCGAAGTAGTAGAGTCGAAGGAGCTAGCTGAAGGGTGTTCGATCTCATAGGCACCAATCGACTGGGTGATGCCACCAGCCTCCTTGGCGACCAAGTTAGACTTCCGAATATAGTCGATTAAAGTCGTCTTTCCATGGTCAACGTGGCCCATGACCACAACGATCGGGGGACGCTCCATAGCTTCGTTTTTCTTATCTGGAGTTACCATAATAGTCTGTACAGAATAGCCGAAAATATATATAAACACAAGCTTTTTTAAAAAAGCTTGTATTGGCTACTTTTAAGTTTTGAGACCTTATTTTTACGAATTACTTCCTAATTTTGGATGGCTTTTGTGGCGCCCGTGATAACCCACTTACCGCCCTGATTTCTAAGCTTAAGGCCGAGTGGATATCCTAGAGGAGTGCTGCCTCCGGAGAGAGAAGCCTCCACAACTTTTGCTTGTACCTCGTAAGCACCATCATCAGTTAGCTCAATGCTGAAAATCTCTATGCCCGTTGGTTCCGTTTCCAAGCTCGATTTTCCCGGTGCTCGTTCTGGAGCCATCTCCCAGCCCTCAAGCAACCCTTGGGAAATATAGGGGACGTAGTTATCTTTAATAGACTGAATCACAGTACTCGAAGGAGCGGCAAGAGAAACCATCCAAAGTTTTGTTCCGAATTCGGTTACGAGACTTCTAATCTCCGTTTCCGGATTATTTATCTGCCTCGAAGTATAATAGCCGATAGTTGCGGCTAAAAGGACCACAATTCCTACGGCAATAATAATATTTTTATTTTTCATTGGTAATGTAGATTCTACTAAAAATATCTTTTAGTAAAACTATCGAGATTTCTATGACGAGGCCACTACGCCCGAGGAGGCGGGGAAACGTTTTTGTGGAACATTGAGAAAAGGTCGGAGAACTTGAGTTTCAGAATAAGAAACAAGTAGATGATCTCAAGAATTCCGGCGGTATTAATAACCAGTAGAGCCACAAACCACCATGGCTGCTTATGTTGTGAGCTGTGCCAAAGGGCAAGCCCCTTCCAGAAAACGCTCCAAAGCAAGAGTAGTCCAAACCCGGCTCCAAAAAGTGGTAGCCACCCTGCCCCACCACCCATCATTCCCTGCCCAAACCCGTCGTTAAAATTGTTGTACATCATAGGGCTATTATACCATTTTCAAAATCACTGGCGGTATTCATTGTACAAAATTCGAACCTTTTTTGAAACCAATCCTGACGAGGAA
>JBBUHS010000104.1:0-3524 GCA_038055675.1 Patescibacteria group bacterium
ATCTTTGAAACTGGCATTAAGGTTATCGATCGCATCGCTCCGTTTATCAAAGGAGGAAAGATTGGTCTTTTCGGTGGCGCTGGTGTCGGAAAAACAGTGCTCCTCATGGAGTTCATCCGTAACGTGGCCGAAGAGTCCGGCGGTGTCTCTGTCTTTGCCGGTGTCGGAGAACGAACTCGTGAAGGTAATGATTTGTACAATGAAATGAAAGAATCGGGCGTTTTAAATAAAACGGCTCTGGTTTATGGACAGATGAACGAAGTTCCAGGCGCTCGTTTCCGCGTGGCCTTGTCTGCCCTCACGATGGCCGAGTACTTCCGCGACGAAGAAAGAAAGGATGTGCTTTTCTTCGTGGATAACATCTTCCGCTTTTCTCAGGCCGGACTTGAGGTATCAACGCTTCTCGGACGTTTGCCTTCTGCTGTCGGTTATCAGCCGACACTCGCAACTGAAATGGGTGAGCTTCAGGAACGTATTACCTCAACCACCAAAGGATCAATTACTTCGGTTCAGGCAATTTACGTTCCGGCTGACGACATCACTGATCCAGCTCCGGCGGCTGCCTTCGGACACTTGGATTCCACAATCGTACTTTCCCGTGCCTTAACCGAAATTGGAATCTACCCGGCTGTCGATCCCCTCGGTTCTACTTCGACTGCCCTTACGCCAAAGATTGTCGGCGAGGATCACTACAAAGTTGCCCGCGATGTCCAGAAAACTTTACAACGATACAAGGAACTTCAGGATATTATTGCCATCTTGGGTATTGAAGAACTTTCTGAAACCGATCGATTACTCGTAAGCCGGGCTCGTAAGGTTCAGCGTTTTCTCTCTCAGCCATTCTTCGTCGCCGAAGCGTTCACTGGACAGGGTGGAGCATTTGTAAAACGAGAAGATACTATCCGGGGCTTCCGAGAAATCCTGGACGGCAAACACGACGCCATTCCAGAAGAGAAATTTTATATGAAAGGATCGATTGATCAGGTTTTAGAAGCTTAGCTCTATGCACGTTGCCGTTCATAGTCTCAAAAAAACACTCTTCGACGGCGAAGCTGTTTCTTTAAATTGCAAAACCACGAGCGGTGAAGTGACGATTCTTGATCATCACCGTCCGCTCGTCACCGTTCTTCAAAAAGGAACGGTCGTTATTATTGATAAGAATCAGAAAGAATATTTCATTCCGATAGATTCGGGGTTTTTAGAAACCACCTCGGAAAACAAAACAAAACTTATTGTTAATTAAGAGGCTTGCCTTTTAGTTGACAGTAATTAGTAAAAACAGTACATTCCGGTCAGTTCTGGTTCCAGTTGTTTTCAAGAACCATCCTAGCTGAATATGCCAGGGTAAGGAGGAAGTAGTGGTGGTGGAAAAAGCTCAGATAGTGGAACGCTTGCCGATCGAGGACTTTGGTTTCCTACGGGAAGCAAGAGCGGAGGGTAAGGGCCCCCTCGGAAAAGTGCGAGAGAAGAAGGTTCCTAAGCGTGAAGTCCTCGTCTGTTGCACCTGCAGTAACCAAGAACGGCTTCTCCAACGACACATCATGACCGTGCGAGGAGGAGATATCCCACACATTGTATCCCACCCAGGAGGAATCATCGCCCTCCACCCGAAAGCGCCGTTCTTGAAAAACGGGTATCAGGCAGAACGACTCCTCGATCAGCTCGTCGAGCTGCTCGAGACCGACGAGTTGGGATTCGGAGGAGTCTCAGGATATCTGGACATCCCATGCCATAATGTACTCGAGTCCACTCGAGACAGACCTCTCTCTCCTGCTGATCTCTTCGTGATGACGGCCGAAGTGAAAACGCTCATCAAAGAGCGGAACAAGACTCCGGTTGGATGCTTTGTCTTCGTCGACTACGGACAACGACGGGATCGTTTTCGAGACGACAGAAGCTACTTCTTCGCCCGAGAAGATCTGGGACAGTGGCTCGAGAAACGCCACCTCCCTCCTCTTCGATAACCAGGCCTCGCGACAACGCGAAGGCCTTTTTTATTTCCGAAAGTTGATATACTCTTTCCCTGTATGAAGAAACTTATCTTGGGCATCGAAACAAGCTGTGACGAAACCGCCCTCGCTATCGTGGAAGGAAGCGGTTCTATTGCCCGTCCAATTTTTAAAATAAAGAGAGCCCTAATCAATTCCCAGATTGCTATCCACCAACCATTTGGTGGTGTGGTTCCTAATCTTGCCAAACGTGAACACCTCAAAAATCTTCCTATTCTTTTTTTTCAACTCGATCCAAAAGGAACGTTGATTAAGAAAATTGACGCCATTGCCGTCACTGTCGGTCCCGGCCTTGAGCCTGCCCTTTGGACAGGAATCGAGTTCGCAAAGACTATTGCTAAGAAATATAAAAAACCCTTGATCGGCACCAATCATCTCGAAGGGCATCTCTATACCTTCATTCTCGACTGGCAAAAGAAAAGAACCGATAAGATATTCCCCGCCGTGGCTTTGACGGTGAGTGGCGGACACACCATTCTCCTCAAGATGGATTCCTTGAAGAAATGGAAGCGGCTCGGCGAAACACGCGATGACGCCGCTGGTGAGGCTTTTGACAAGGTTGCCCGCCTTCTTGGCCTCCCCTACCCCGGCGGACCAGAGATAGAAAAAATGGCCCTTCAACAGGCTCAGGGTAAACACCCGCAAGGAACAATTAATTTTCCACAACCGATGAAGTACGACAAAAACTACGACTTCAGTTTTTCAGGATTAAAAACCTCTGTTCTCTACTATATGCGCGACAACCCCGAAGCAAACAAGGCTGATGTAGCCGCCTCTTTTGAGAGAGCGGCAACTGATGTCTTAACTTATAAAACCTATAAAGCGGTAAAAGAATTTAAGGCAAAGTCACTCATCCTCTGTGGTGGTGTGGCGGCTAACACCTGCCTCAGAAAGAAGTTCCGGGAGATAGCCAGAAAAGAAAAGATACAGTTCTTCGTGCCAGAATTGAAACACAACACCGATAATGCCGTGATGATCGCGGTAGCTGGCTATATGAATCTTCTTCGCAAGAAAAGATACCCAATCCGTGCCAACGGAAACCTGGGTATTTAAAACAGTCTCATTACTTTACTGCAGATGTGGATCGAGAAGAGGGGCTAGATTTTGCGCCATAGCCTGATATCCAAGAACATTGGGATGAATGCCATCAAGGAAATACTGACTATTGGCTGGGATTAAAACTGTTCCTTCAATAACAGGAAAGTTCTTAGCTACGCACTCCGCTCGAATGATCTGACGATAGTTTTCAAGGGTCATACCGATACTATTAGGAGATCCTTCCTGGCTCCGCCAAAGCGGAGTAACGCAGATGATTGGGTGATAACCGCCAGCGACCTGAAGAAAGGTGCGATATTTTGTTTCAAAGGTCGAACTGGCTATGCCAATCCTCCAGTCATTCGTGCCGAGTATTAAAACAATCTTTTTGACATCGGCATTGGCTAAAATTTGATTAGCGGGGTTAATAGCTGTCCATACTCCAGCCAAAGATCCTCCACCAAAACTAAAGTTTTTAAT
>JBBUHS010000105.1:0-10748 GCA_038055675.1 Patescibacteria group bacterium
ACATTTAAATATGCCCATGTTACCTATTTCTTTAATGGCTACAACGAAACGCCTTACGAAGGAGAGTACCGGATTCTTATCCCCTCCCTCACCACGCCTCAACTGGCCAGTAATCCCGAGATGATGGCCTCGGCCATCACCGACCGAGCCATTGCCGCTATTCAAGAACATTCTTTTGATTTTATTCTCATCAACTACGCCAATGGCGATATGATTGCTCACACTGGGAACTATGATGCCGGTATCAAAACAGCTGAAATAGTTGATCGGGAAATTGGGCGTATTTTAAAAGTTGCCCTAGCCACGCCAGCGCATATTTTGATTACTTCCGATCATGGCAATCTTGAGGAAATGTATAATCCCCTGACTGGACGCTATGAAACACAGCACGATGCCAGTCCCGTTCCCTGTTATTTAATTGGTCCGGGCCTCGAAGGAAAAAAGTTTATCAACCAAGACACGTACTCCAAAGAAACAGTGGGCATTCTTTCAGATGTCGCTCCCACCATTCTCAATATTTTAGGTATCAAACCACCGCCGGAAATGACTGGACACAATCTTCTTGAAAAACTAATATAAAAGAAATGGTTCGTATCCTCCTCGCCCTCATTGGAAACACATTTGCCCTTCTACTTGCTCGGGCCATCGTTCCTGGGCTCACGCTCTCATCAAACTTTTTTGATGTTCTCATTATTGCCCTTATTCTCACCGCACTCAACTTCTTCCTTAAGCCGGTTCTGAAACTCATCTTTGGACCAATTATTGTCCTTACCCTTGGACTTGGCTCTCTAATCGTGAATATGATTATCGTTTATATTCTTGACATTCTTTCAAAAGGGATTACGATTCAAGGTAATCTACTCCTCTCCCTGTTTCTTGTTGCCGTTATTGTCGGAGTAGTTAATATCATCATTCACTGGTCTAAGAAATAACTATGATTTTCAGCCTTTTACAAGTTATGATCGCCGTGGTTATTGTGGGACTCATTCTCCTCCAGGAGCGATCAAGTGGCGCCTCTGGTCTTCTTGGTGGTGGTGACTCTACTAATAGCTTTTATCAAGCTCGACGCGGCGCGGAACGAGCCATTTTCCGAGCAACCATCATTCTCGTTGTGGTTTTCGCTATCCTCTCCATATTTCAGCTTTCAGCCTAAGCACTCTCGCTCTCAGGAAGTACACCGGGAGGACTTGTCTGATAGCTTGTCCGCTGAAAACGAAAGTAGTCTATCTCTTCTTCACTCCCTTGATTCATCGTCTGAAAAAAATCTGGCTTGTTCTTAACCGCACGGAACGGCAGTATGCCCTTGGTCTCGTCATTATTTTCATAGTGGCTCTCGGCGGAGTCCTGTGGTTTGTCATCATAAGCACCACTACCACCTTCCCCGCTCGCGGAGGAACCCTTCGCATTGGTGTTGTTGGACAACCGACAAGCCTCAATCCCCTCCTTAGTGAAAGCGGAGCGGAAAAAGATATAACCCACCTGCTTTTCTCGCCCCTTTCAAAACTGACTGAAACAATCGAACTAACTAAAACTGGGGATGCTTGGACTGTCCGCCTCAAAGAAGATCTGGTCTGGCACGATGGTCAACCCATTATCAGTGACGACATTATTTTTAGCGGCGAGCAGATTCAGGACCCCAGTACTCAGTCTCCTCTTTTCTCGTACTGGCAGGGAGCTCAGTTTGAAAGGTTGAGCGAACGAGAAGTGAAGATCGTTCCTCCGCCTCGATCATCCCCTCTCCTTTTTGAAGAACATCTGAAAAGACTCTCTCCAATTCCCAAACATATTTTTTCATCAACTCCTCCTCAAAACTGGTCTCTTTCCGAATACAATCTGAGGCCAGTTGGTAGTGGTCCGTACCGCTTTCAAAAAATGGTTCTGGAGAATGACGGCTTTCTTCAGAGCTACACTCTGAGTGCATTTAGAGAAGGGAATGAAAAGAATACTCCCTACATCCAAACTATTTTAGTTCGGCTCTTCAAAGATAGAAAAGAAGCAGAGACAGATTTTCGTTATGGAAAAATCGATAGCCTCGGCGGCATCGACCCCTATGAAGCAAAATCGATCGGGCGGCCAGCTCAAACTATTCTTTACCAGACTCCTAGCTACTACGCCGTTTTTATTAACCAAAGCCAGAATAATCTTTTGAAAAACTCGAGTATTCGAAAGGTGCTCGATGGGTCTATCCCTCGAGATCAACTGGTGTCGGCGGTTTTGAATAACTATGGCGTAGGAATTACTACTCCCCACCTTCCTCTCGGCGAAAATAAAGAGGTTGATAGAAGTCAGGAGATTCTGAATACTCTGGGGTGGACAAAAAATGTGGAGGGAAAGTTGGAGAGAGCCGTGGGCGATCAAAAAGAAAAACCAGAGGATCTCGTTCTGACTGTCCCCAACCTTCCATTCTTAGAGCATACCGCCCGGCTCCTAAAGGAGTCCTGGGAAGATATTGGTTTTACGGTCACTGTGAAAGTGATGCCGAGCGAGAAAGTAACTGAGGAAATTGTTCCTCGCCGCGACTACCAGCTCCTCCTCTTTGGGAACGTTCCTCAGCCTCAGGAAGACCTCTATCCTTTCTGGCACTCCTCTCAGATATTCCATCCTGGCTTGAACCTCAGTCTCTACAAGAACCCATCCCTAGATACACTGCTCACAAAAATTCGGGCTACCACAAGCAGTCCAGAACGAGCCACAGTGGTAGAAGAAGCAGAGCGCCTCATAAGAGATGACCTTCCTGCCATCTTCCTCTACTCTCCAGCTTACGTTCATCTCACCACCAAGGAGTTAAAAGGTATTAAACCAAATGAATCTTTTATTTTCCCAGAGGACCGATTCTCTGATATCTCCGAATGGCATCTCCGAACTAAGAGAGCCCTGAAGGAGACGAACACCCCTTGACTTCTAAGATAATTGATACTATAATCAACCTAACGTTTGAAACTCTCCTTTTTATGAATGCTTCTTCCCTCTCGACGAAGTACTCGGCCTCATAGCCGGTCTTTTGGTCTGCGAAGAAAAGATCATACCTAGAAAGAGTTTGATATTGCTGGGGTGGCGGAACTGGCAGACCTGCCTGCCGGCCCGCTTCGCCCGCCTTGCTGCGAGGCAGGCCGGAGCTTTAGCGAGGCGAGCAGGCAGGCGCACTGGTTCTTTCAAATAAGCCGAGATGGTGAAACTGGCAGACACGCAGCGTTCAGGACGCTGTACCCGTAAGGGTGTGGGAGTTCAAATCTCCCTCTCGGCACAAAATAGTGAGCGATCATAAAAATACTAGGTCGATAGATCATCTCATTTATTTTCTAAAAAATAACAAAAAGTAAAAATATATGTCAGAAACAATACAAACACATCCGAGGCCACAGCGACCTCGACGCAACGGCCCTCCCCCGCGGAGAAGTCATGCGCCACGCGCCGCCCTTGCCCCGGTAAAACAAAAATCAGAAATCCCCGACGACGCGGTTAAGTTCGTGCCCCTCGGAGGATTCGAAGAAATTGGGCGTAACTGCTCTTTCTTTGAGTACAAAAACCAGATTGTCGTTATTGATGTCGGTATCCAGTTCCCGGAAGAAAACACCCCAGGGGTTGATTACATTATTCCAAACGTAACTCACTTGGAGCAGAAGAAAGGTAATATCCAAGGGATAATCCTCACCCATGGTCACTACGACCACATCGCGGCCATTCACTATCTTATAGAAAAACTTGGCAATCCGATTATTTATGCTTCGCCTTTCACGCGAGCTATTGTCGAGAAGCGTCACGAAGATTTTCCAAACGCTCCGAAACTTCGCTTTATTAATGTTGAAGCGGGGAAGCGAGTAAAAATTTCCGAAGACTTTACGGCCGAGTTCGTTGAAGTAGAGCACACTATTCCGGAAGCTCTTGGTTTTATCCTTGAGACTCCGGTTGGAAATATGGCGAGCTTCGGCGACTTCCGTCTGGATTTCGATAAAAATGGAAACCCTCGACACACCGAAATATTCGATAAGCTGGGAGGAAGAAAACTTCACACTGTCTTTATGGACTCGACGAACGCCGACATCACCGGCCGCGGCGCTTCCGAAGATACGGTTGAAGAAAACCTTGAAGCCTTAATTAAAGGAGCTAAGGGCAGGGTCATTGTGGCTGCCTTCGCTTCGCTCGTTGATCGCATTATCGAGATCATCAAGATTGCTGATCGCCATGGTCGCAAGGTTACCGTGAACGGCCGTTCAATGAAAGGAAACTTGGAAATCGCCAAACAGCTTGGCTACCTCAAGGATAACAAGGGCATCCTCTTCCCTCTTGAGGACATAAATAAATACAAGGATGATAAGGTGCTCCTTTTAACGACCGGTACCCAGGGCGAGGCAAACGCCGGACTGATGAGAATCGTAAACGGAGAACACCGTATTGTGGCCTTAAAACCAACGGATACTGTTATCTTCTCCTCTTCGGTTGTTCCAGGAAACGAACGGAGCGTCCAGACCTTAACCGACAACATTGCCCGTCAGGTAGACCAGATCTACAACTCTAAGCTCCTTGATATTCACGTGAGTGGCCACGTTCACACCGAAGACGCCAAGCTGGTTATCGAGAAGTTGAAGCCTAAGTTTATCGTGCCGATTCATGGCTACTACTTCAAGCGGAAGATGTACCAAAAAATTGCCGAGTCAGCGGGCATGAAAAAAGAGCAGGTGATCTTGATGGATAATGGCCAAGTTCTAGCCCTCACTAAAGACAACGCCGTTCTCACCGATCGCACCGTTCCGTGCTTCTATGTCATGGTTGATGGGCTGGGCGTTGGCGATGTTGAGGAAGTGGTTCTTCGCGATCGTCGGGCACTGGCTCAGGAAGGAATGGCGGTTGTTGTTCTTACTATTGATCGTCGCCAAGGAAAACTCGTTAAAAGTCCTGATATTATCTCTCGTGGATTTATCTATCTCAAAGAAAATCAAACCATTCTCGAAGAAATGCGGAAGAAGGTCAGAAACTTAATTGCCCGCATCCCGGCTAACCAGCCGCTTGATGGTGATTACGTAAAAGGCCTGGTCCGCGACCAGATGGGGCAGTTTATCTATCAGAAGACGCATCGTCGTCCGATGATTCTGCCTGTGATAATTGAAGTCTAAACTAAAAAACCTCCCAAGCCGGGAGGTTTTTTAGTTCATCTTTACTCGGAAGAAATGGCCAAACCGTTTGTGGTCAATATAATGAATTTCGGCTGGAACAACGACGTAAAGATTATGATCACTGAACTCATCTGCCCATGGAAAACGCTTTCGGTATACAGCGTAATCTTTCTTAATATCTTTTTCGGGTACGCGCTTGGCCCGACCAGTAATCTGCATTCCTTTTACATGGCCTGGCGTGCCATGGTCATGATTTACTACGACTGAAACATAAGGATTTTTTAGAATATGTCGGCAGTGCTTTGTGTTGGGGCGAGAGTAGAAAAAGATCTGTCCTTTTTCATCATAAGCAAAAAAGACTGTGGCACTCCAAGGTCTGTTTCCTGAAACGGTACTCAGGGTCATGAGCTTGTTTCTTTTCAGATAATCCAGAACAATCTTTTTATTTGCCACCTTCATACTCATCATTCTATTTCCTTTCCTTGCAAAACAAAAACCCCACATTGGGGTTTTATTGTCTCTCCTATAGAGGAGCACTACTCAGTTGGTACTGATTCATTCACTCCGTCCTCTGTCTGAGGCTCAGCCCCATGCTTCATATCTTCGCAATTACAAGAAGTTAAGGGCTCTCCCTGCTTGGAGCATCCTTCGGCATCACACGACTTCACCACTTCGGAAACTCCCTGACAGCTTCCTGTGCAAATATAGTGTTCCATTGGTTTTTAGGAATTAGACCTTTACGTCTCTTATTATATCAGAAGGGCTTAAACTTTTTTCACTCCGAGGTAGGTTACACCCTCCGGATAACCCCCTGACTCGGTAGTTGCCCCGAATTCTTTCTTAAAAATAATAGCCTTCGCTTTTACTTCGAGAGCGATAAACTGCTCTTGTCCCTTTATAATTTCACATACATCTTGCTCAGCTTCTACAAATAACTTCACCGCATCCCGAGGCTTAAATCCAGCTTTTTGACGTAAATCCTGAATCTGACGAATCATTTCTCGAATTAATCCTTCTTCCTTTAGTTCTTCGGTAATTATTTCATCTAACCAGATATCCTCTTTCAAGTTTTTGTCGTAAACCACCCGCTTCACATTTACTTCGTCCCTCAAGATTTCCAAAATGGCAGGCCGTATTTCCCCTACTGACGGATTGAGTTTCAGTGTGGCGAGCGGTTGACGAACCCTGATGCCCAGTTCGGCCCGCTTCGCTAGAACTACAGCTGCCACTTTTCGCACTTCGGCCATCTCCTTGAGGAGTTTTTTATTGATCAGTTTTTTATCAAGTTTCGGCCAGTCGACAAAATGAACTGAGTCTTTTGTTTTCTTTGGCTCAAGCTGATGATACAAATACTCACCAAAAAATGGCGTAAAAGGCGCGGTAAGAAGTGTGAGATGATAAAGCACCTGCCCTAGTGTTTCCGAAGCCTCTTTATAATCAGATTGGGAGAGAGGTTTCCCTCGGCCGTTAAGGCCCTGACGGGCAGGCTGTAAGCGCCGACGAGACCGACGGATATACCATCTGGAGAAATCATCGAGGAAACCTTCGAGACTCAGAGCAGCTTCGCGAATATCATAAGCGTCGAGTTTCTTCGTCGCCGTCTCGATCACCTCTTCGAGTCGAGCTACAATCCACTGATCAAGCACTGACTTTTTCTTTCCGATTTTTTTAGCTGGCTGACGAACTTTCGGGCCATAGGTATCGTAAAAAACCCAGGAGTTTAAAAGGACTAAGTGATACCTGCGGGTCGCTTTCTTAACCTCCTCTTCATCAAAGTTTTTCGGTTCTCCGGCAGCGGTGGCAGTATAAAAATACCAACGAACCGCGTCCACTCCATACGTATTGATGACCGATCGAGGCTCCACAATATTCCCCTTTGACTTCGCCCTCTTCTGGCCATTTTTATCATTAATCAGACCCAAAGAAATAACATTCTTATACGGTGCGGGGTATCCTAAGACCGTGGCTGTAGCCAGAAGCGTATAAAACCAGCCGCGCGTCTGATCCATTCCTTCAGCGATATAGTCCGCCGGGTAGGCTGTCCGCTTATCGACACTATCTTTATTCTCAAAAGGATAGTGGAGTTGGGCAAACGGCATCGCACCTGAGTCAAACCAGACATCAGCCACCTCGGGAATACGAGCCATCTTGCCTCGACATTTTTCGCAAGGAAAAGTAACGCTGTCGATAAATGGTCGGTGAAAATCCACCTGACCATTCTTGTCGCGAGGCAAAAGAAGATAGGGCAGATTCATACATTCTGCAACTTCAATAAAGTCACCGTCTTTTTTAGCATCCATTTTTTCTTTTTCCCGAATGGCCTGCTTCTCACTCCAGCCGAGATTGGTATGGAAAAACATCCAGGCAGGATATTCGTGGGTAATAAAAAGGATCTTTTTCCCCTGATATTTTGTCTCCATTTCCCTAACAAGTTCAGCAAGTCGCTTTCTCAAATCTCTGAGCGTCTCTCCTCCTCGCGGCGTAGATTCGAAGCGGGATTGATAGGTTGGATAATTCCGATCATATGCTTCTACTGGTTTTCCCGACAAACTTGGAAGTTGAAACTCCTGGATTCGAATATCTGTTATAAAAGGCACTCCGATGATTTTGGAAACGATCTCCGCCGTTTCCTGGGTACGCAAAACTGGCGAAGCAATAATCAAATCAATTTTTTCCTTCCTTAATTTATTGGCGGTCGCCCTTACCTGAATCTGTCCTTTCTTTGTCAGATGAAAATTATGATCTCCAGAATCGATAATATTTTTTATCTGAATCTCGGACTGGCCATGGCGCATGACCAGATACTCATTCCGACTACCGCCCTGCGTTTTATTCAACTCATCAGCACCGCCAATTACTTTCGTTTCATGGCACTGATTACACTGCCAGACCGGCAGTGGTACGCCCCAGTACCGTTCGCGAGACAGATTCCAGTCCTTTACCTCGCGTAGCCACTCGCCAAAACGACCATCCTTGATGTGCTGAGGAATCCAGTTGATCTTAGCGTTTCTCGAAAGTAGCTCCTGCTTCAGTTTGCTCATCCCGATAAACCAGGAAGTACGGGCATAATAGATTACTGCCGTGCCACATCGCCAGCAAAAAGGATACTCGTGAACGTACTCCTTTTTATCAAAAAGATTTCCACCTTTATCTAGTATTTCAAAAATCTTTGCTTCTGTTTCTTTCGCAGAATCGGCGTGGTCTTTTGCGATCATTCCGGAAAGTCCCGGCACACCAGAAACAAACCGACCATCCTCGGAAACCGTGTGATACTGCGGTAGTTCCATCGCGATGCCAAGCTTATAGTCATCCTCTCCGTACATGGGTGCGATATGAACCACGCCAGTACCATCAGTCGTCGTCACAAAACTGGCACCATAAATTTTATGAGAATTTTCGTTCTGTAATTTTTCTACATCAAACAGTGGTTCGTACTCTAAGCCAACTAAATTTTTTCCTTTTACTTTTTTACCATCATGACCAAGCTCCTTCATTGTAGACTCGCTCGCATACCAAACCTGATCCCCCTTAATTTGAACCGACTGATACTCGATATTCTCCCCAACTGCCAAGGCAACGTTGCCAGGCAAGGTCCACGGTGTTGTTGTCCAGGCCAAAATGTATGAACGATCGCCAGTCTCCCAGCTCCCAATCTTCTGTCCCGGCTTCAGCTTGAATTTCACATAGGCCGACTGATCCTTTACTTCCTTATATCCCTGAGCCAGCTCGTGCGAAGAAAGAGCTGTACCACACCGCGTGCACCACGGCACCACTTTGTGTCCTTGGAATAATAATTTCTTGTCCGAAAGTTTTTTTAAAATCCACCACAGACTTTCAATATATTCGTTTTCATACGTAATATAGGCATTTTTCAGATCGAGCCAGTAACCAATGCGGTTGGTTAAAGCCTCCCACTCATCTTTATAAAGCCAGACGGCTTCTTTGGCTTTCTGGTTAAATAGCTCGATACCGAATTTTTCGATATCCTTTTTTGACTTTAGTCCCAACGCTTTTTCGGCCGCAATCTCAACCGGCAAACCGTGTGTATCCCAACCAGCCCGACGAGGCACATAATACCCGCGCATCGAGCGGAAGCGGAGAATGATGTCTTTATAGGTTCGGGCTAAAACATGGTGAATGCCCGGTCGGCCGTTAGCATATGGCGGTCCTTCATAGAAAACAAACGGCTTCTTCCCCTTCCGGCGGACAAGGCTCTTTTCAAAAATCTGCTCTTTATCCCAAAATTTGAGGACCTCCTCCTCAACCTCTGGTAGCTTGAATGGCTTATCTTTTTCGAGAAACATAGTTAGAGTGTATCCTGAAATCCTCTTTCATAACACCGTGGCGAGATTTTGGCGCGAAAGCCTTTTTCTTCTGATGAGGCATAGCTCGATCTTATGTCGAAGAAGAAAAAATGGCTTGTAGCCGAAAAGATTGGCATGCGTGTAAAATATGGGATTTTAGAATACGCTCTAGATGATAAACTAGAAAGGCTCTTCTTTTCAATTATTTAAAGAAATATTAAAGCCCCACACCAAGATTGATGTAGAGCTCCTGTCTAATGCGTATCGGGCAAGCGTTTGGTAATTTTAGAGACCAAGGGTCCCCGCCTGCGCCGTTGGCTTCCTCCTTCACTAAAGCTTTGGCGGACAAGTCGGCGGGAAGCAAGAACCTACGCTCAAGGACCCAAGGGCCTGCCTGCCGGCCCGCTTCGCCCGCCTTGCTGCGAGGCAGGCCGGAGCTTTAGCGAGGCGAGTAGGCAGGCCGAAGACTCAGCGAGGCGAGTAGGCAGGGGATTTGAACGTCGCACCATGCGCACGTTTTGTCACTTAGATTTGCCACAGCAGTTAAAAAATCTTGATAGGCTCCATAAATGCTGAGGCAAAGTAAGTAGCTAGATATAAAAGAACTGATTACGAACAAATGTATTTTATCATACAAACTAACTCTTGTCAATTACGTTCGCACGTGGTATTTTTTAGTAACTTAGCGACGCATATGACAACTTATTCAGAAAATCGAAGGGCTCGATTTGATTACGCTATCCTCGAAACGTTTGAGGCTGGTATTGTTTTGTCTGGCCAAGAAGTAAAAAGTGTGCGGAGCGGAAAGATGGATCTTTCTTCTTCTCATGCGGTATTCCAAAAGAGCGAATTATGGCTTTTTAATGCCACTATTCCTCCCTACCAACCGACCAATATGTCGACTGGTTACGAACCCGATCAAAAACGAAAACTCCTTCTTCATAAAGAAGAACTTCGAAAGCTGACTACTTCGCTGAAAGAAAAAGGGCTGTTTTTAATTCCCATTCGAGTTTACGACAAAAAAGGACTGATCAAACTGGAAGTAGGCTTGGCGAAAAAGAAAAAGAAAGGTGATCAGAGAGATGACCTAAAAAAACGAGCGGCAATGCGGGAGATGCGAGGAGCCTGATGACCTACTGAACAGTAATACCAATCTTCAGACCTGAATACTGTTCGGAATAAAACTCATAAAATCCCACGGAAAGACCACTCGTTCCGAACAGCACCGTCTGACTGGGTGGAATAGTAATCGGACTAAAATTACTCATCGAAAGTTTGTGGGAAATGGTGTCATTGTTGCTGATATAAATAGTTTCTCCTTTCTTCACTTTCA
>JBBUHS010000106.1:0-3165 GCA_038055675.1 Patescibacteria group bacterium
TAAATCTGATCTTTGCACAAACTAAAAACTCCACTTTAAGTGAAGTTTCTAGCTTATTGGCTGAAAATAATTTTCGAACCGTAGAAAACTCTCATTCTATCAAGCGATTCAAGGTTTCCAGTCCTCAATTACGAGATCTGCTCCCCGGGTAGGATTCGAACCTACAACCTTCGCCTTAACAGGGCGCCGCGCTACCATTGCGCCACCGGGGAATGATTAAACAATACGAGGCTTAGTGTACCGAAACCACGATTATTTTTCAAGAAAGGATTAGGGCCCAAGAACGTGTTTCAAGAGGGCCATACGGACCAAGAGGCCGTAGTAGGTTTGCTTGAAATAAAGGGCCTTCGGAGAGGTGTCGACTGAGGGATGAATCTCATCAACCCGAGGCAGGGGGTGCATGATGATGGCATGTCCGGGCATAGCGTCAGCAAGCGCCGGAGTGAGTTGGTAGAACCCTTTTAGTTTTTCGTACTCAGCTTGATTCTCAAATCGCTCTTTTTGGATTCTGGTTTGGTAGAGCACATCCACCAACGGCAAAATATTTTCGAGCTTTTCTGTTTCTTCGTAAGCCGTGTCGTGTCGCCTGAGGTATTCCTTAATATCACTGCCAACTCGCAGAGCTTCCGGGGAGACAAAGATAACTTTTACTTTTTCGTATTTTCCTAAAAGATAGCTGAGGGATCTGATAGTTCGACCATTCTTGAGGTCGCCGACCAGGGCAATTGTGATACCCGGAATTTTTCCCAGTTCACGTTGGATGGTATAGAGATCTAAAAGTGCCTGAGTGGGATGCTGGCCTCGGCCGTCGCCCGCATTAATGACGGGAATACTAGCCACCTTCGAAGCTCTCTCGGCCGCCCCTTCCTCAAAGTGTCGCATGACAATCACATCGGCGTAGTTACTAACCACGCGGATACTATCTTCTAGCGTTTCGCCTTTTGCCGCCGAGGAAAACTCACGGGCGTTTTCTGTGGTAATAACCTGGCCGCCCAAACGGAGCATGGCTGACTCGAAAGAAAAACGAGTACGCGTACTGGGCTCGTAAAAAAGAGTGGCCATGATTTTCCCGCGAAGGGGAGTTTCTTTATTTATCTCCAGATGGTTCGCCATCTCAAAAATCTTCTTGATGAATTCGGGCGTGAACTGTTGAGCTTGAATGATGTGGTTCATCCCGTTAGAAACAAATCAATTTCACTTTCTCGACTTGCTTTAGAATGATTACTTCCGTAAGTTTGTTCCACGTGCTTTAGAATTAGTTTCTAACGGGATGCATGGTTGTTTTAAAAAAGAACACCGTTTCCGATGTTCTTTTCTTTCTGGATAGTTTGCATATTATGAGCAGCGGCTAAATCCACAACTTCTACAGCTCATACAGCCTTCAGCGAGCGTGAGGGCACCTCCGCAGTCAGGGCAGCCCGGCATCATGCCGTAGTAGGCAATAGATTTCTTGGTGGTAACAGAGACTGTTTCTTGTTCCACACTTTCTTTGACATTCACCATTACCGGATCGCTTTCCGTAATCTCGGTTCGAGGACTATTACCAGAGTTTAGATGTTCCTCGAGAATTTGCCCGATTGCATCTGGAAGAGAAAGCACAGTTCCTTTATTGGTCATGGTTGGCATCGGCCCGCGGATACCCTTAAGGTTATGAATCACTTCATCGGATTTGATCCCGGTGCGGAGGGCGAGCGAGATTAAACGACAGATACCTTCACTCTGTTCCTGGAAAAATCCGCCGCTCTTACCAATCGTTGCGAAAACTTCGAAGGGCTGGCCGTTCTCGTCGTTATTGACAGTGACATACAGGTGGCCATAACCAGTTTTCACTTTGTATGTTTTCCCGATCATTACTTCCGGTCGTTCTCGGGGGACCAGATTACCGGCGGACAACTGATCGAGCGAAACAGAAATCTCAATCTGTGGTTGGGTGGTCTGAACTGGAGCAGTACGAATCCCTTCTTTTCCAATTTCGGTTGGAGACTTGATGTTCTCGCCGGTACCAATGTTCAAGATCTGGACATTGCGACTGCCATCACGATAGACGGTGGCACTCTTACACTTCAGTCGCCAGGCGCTTACATAGCCATCGAAAACTTCTTCATGCGTGGCACTGTTTGGAAAGTTGATGGTCTTGGAGATTGAGTTATCAACATTCTTCTGGAAGGCGGCCTGCATCTTCATGTGTCCTTCGGCTGAGATATCCATAGCCACTACGAATGTTTTCTTGAGCGACTCTGGGAGCCAGGAAAGACCCTGGATGCTACCAGTTGCCGTCACCTCGTCTTTCACTTCTTTCATTTGTTTCTCACTCAGGCGTGCTTTTTTCATTGCATCCTCAAAGTATTTGTTCAGGTAGTTGTACTTCATGCCGTCCTTGTCCTGTTTAATAAAAGAGAGGGCAAAGTTTGGCTCGATACCGCTTGAGCAGTCAAACATCATGGCAATAGAGCCGGTCGGTGCCACAGTCGTAAGAGCGGCGTTTCTCATCTTTATTTTTTTCTTAGCATAGATAGAGAAGGGAAGATTTGGGAAGGTGCCTTTTTCTTTAGCCAAAGCCTGAGACATCTCATGAGAGGCATCGGTGATAGTTTTCATAACTTTTTCCCCAAGTTTCTGCCCCTCCTCGGAATGATAGGAGATACCCAGCTGGTAGAGCATATCGGCAAAACCCATGATACCGAGTCCAATGCGGCGGTTCTTCTTGGCCAGATCGGTGACCTGCTGAACGGGGAAGTCGAAGGTATCAATGACGTTATCCATCAGGCGGGTGGCAATTTTCGTTGAACGCTTCAAGGCACTCCAGTCCACCTCGGCCTTGCCTCGGCGAGACGGGTCTACTTTCCCGCTACTCACGAAAGCTGCCAGATTGATCGAACCGAGATTACAGTTGTCATAGTGATGAAGGAACTGTTCGCCGCACGGGTTTGAACAGTCGATGGGTCCGAGTCCTGGGAGGGGATTAGTACGGTTCACTTCGTCGATGAACACAATTCCCGGCTCACCGTTTGACCAGGCGTTATGTACTAACTCATCAAAAATTTCTTTGACGGTGATATCAATCTCCTCCATACCGGTTACTGATCCGTTTGGAGCGCGGAGCACACGATTGGGTTTTGTTTTTACCCCTTTCCAGTCGCAGTACCACTGGGTGTTTGGGCGTTC
>JBBUHS010000107.1:0-7802 GCA_038055675.1 Patescibacteria group bacterium
TCAATTACCTTCCCGAAGATTCGAAAGTTGCGATTCATAATAATTGGCTTGTACTCAGGATCAGGAGAAACCGGCCGTAAAATAATGGCGTTATTAGCCAGTTCCAGTTTTTTAATCACTGCAAAGCTATCAATAATCGTAACCACCAAATCATTTTCCTGAACTGCCTCAGTAACCTCAACAAGAACGTAGTCACCTTCGTTGATTCCGGCATCCACCATCGAATCACCGACCGCCTTCACACACACCACGTTGTCTTTATTCACTCCCTGAAGAAGATTCGTGGCCACGCACACATAATCTCCAAAATTTCTTTGAGCAAAAACACCAACATTATCACAGCCGGCCGAAGCGATAATCGGAATCTGGACGGTCTCGGAATCGCCACCCTCGAGGTTCCTAAGCCGAATACCTCGTCTTTCATATCTCCGCCGCTCTATAAGGCCTTTACGCTCCAAAGACTCTAAATACTGAGTCACTGCTCGAGGGGAGGAAAACTTCATCAACTGAACAAGCTCTGCCACCGTTGGCGACTCCCCCTTTTTATCAATAAGATCTTTCAACTGATCATAAAACCGTTTCTGTTTCTCTGTCAGCTTCATTAGGTTGTCTGTATTCATATTTATATTATACATAATAAACTATAAAGATATACAATATATACATTGGGGATAACTTATGATAAAATAGAGGCATGTTTTATCCTCTTAAAAAATGGTGGGTTATAAAAGAGTTATACAAACGGACGCTTGACCACTCAATGGAGCTAAGTCAAAAAACTCTACTAGATGGGAAGATCGGAGTCGGAGAGCCAATCGAAGGATTTCTTGAGTGGATTTCTCAGCGATCTATAACTAGATTCCCCATACTGTTTTGGAGATTGCCAAGAAAGTTTTCTGCAAAAAGGGGTTGGCAAATACCTAGGCCCTATCCAGAAAAAATAGTTAAAAAATTTATTATCAACAATCGATTAATCATAAGCAACTGTATCATTGACGAGGAAATTAGAATTGATCCTGGACAACAGGATGGAATTAAGCGTTATGTTATTACACCAAAGGGATATGAATATATGGCCAATTTCTGGCATAAAGGATTATTCGAAAACTTAGCTACCCGAACAACGATTACGGCAATAATCACTGTTTTAGTCACCTTGCTTTTTACGGGCTATATTGTGGTCCGGGAAAAAGATCAATCCGCCATAATTTATGAAGCTCGATATCAGTAGAAATCCAGCTTGCATTTAGAGGCGGGCAGCTACAAGGCTTGACTGAGTACCATAACTGAGGCGTGTTGGCATACGCTGAGAGCGGAACGAAAATTGAAATGAAGAGTAGATAGCCGCTTTTCAATTCAAATTCTTAGCCGTGGAGGTAGCGTCTCACAGCAATAAAACTAGAAATTGCGCTCACCAAGATTCCAGCCAGGAGCTGGTAGAAGATGAAGAGCGGTAAGTTTTGGAAAAAGTACGCGGTAATATCAATTTCTGGAACAGCTTGGGAAATATAAGGTGCGACTGATGAAAGTCCCGGCAAAGCAATTAAAATACTGAATATTGCAGAAAGAAACCCGACGATAATCCCCTCCACCACGTATGGCCCACGAACAAACCTATTTGAAGCACCGACAGCGCGCATAATACCAATTTCGTCGCGGTTGGTGTATATAGCAAGGCGAATGGTGTTGAATACAACGAGCCCGGCCACAATCACCAGAATTACCGTTACGAGGAATCCGCCACGGTTAACGTTCTTGGCAATGGCGTTTAAGCGATCGATCACAATCTGGTTCTCGGCATAGCTCACATTACTTACAAACTGCCCTAAGGCAGGGTTCTTGAAATATTCGGCAATAGTGGCGTACTGATCAGGATTATTAGCCTTAATGTTTAAAGAAGCCTCAAGAGGATTGTCCGGTAACTCCTGGAGAGCCTGGGCAATATCCGGATCATCCCCGTGCCTGGCCTTGAAGCTCTCCATAGCTTCGGCACGAGTCACATAAGTAATTGCCTTTACCTCAGGCAATCCTTCCAAGGATCGCTTCACGTTTAAAATCTCATCCTCTGGTGTAACATTCTTGAAAGCAACGGTGATATCAATCTTGTCCTGAATAGCGGCGACAGTTTTATCAACTAAAACATTGAAAAGAAGGAGCCCTAGAAAAACAATCAGAGATAGAGTAACAATTGCCACCGTGGTCGTGGAAAGAAGACCGTTGCGAATAAAGTTTTTCCAACCATACTGAATAATTCTTGTAAGAACAGTGATCATAATAGTTTAGGCTAAAATATATCGTCCGTTTTCTTCATCGCGAATGACACGACCGTGATCAAGAGTGATAACTCGCTTATTTAAACCATTTACTACTTCTTTGTCGTGAGTAGCCAAAATAACCGTTGTTCCCAACTGATTAATCTTCTGCAGTAAGTTTATAATTTCCCAGGTATGGAAAGGATCGAGGTTCCCGGTCGGCTCGTCAGCGATAATTACTTCTGGTCGGTGAACCATTGAACGAGCAATGGCTACGCGCTGTTTTTCTCCACCAGAGAGTTCATGGGGAAAGTTATTAAGCTTGTCGCCAAGACCAACCATATCCAAGACCTGAGGCACTAGCTCATCGATCTCATGCTGGGAACGGCCGGCTACCTCAAGAGCAAAAGCGACATTCTCTCTAGCTGTTTTCATAGGAAGAAGCCGGAAATCTTGAAAAATAATACCGATGTGACGGCGAAATATTGGGAGCTCTTTATCTCGCAACTTGTTTACTTCAAACTGGCCGAAGAAGATCCGACCCCGAGTCGGTTTCTCCTCTCCGATTAAAAGGGAAATAGCTGTTGATTTACCGGCACCAGATTTTCCCACTAAACACACAAACTCGCCCAAATTAATTTGGAATGAGACATCCTCAAGAGCCACGGAGTGACTGTTATAAATTCTATAAACGTTTTGGAAAGCAATCATCTGAATGTGATTTAGTAGCTAGGGGGATTAGGAATTAGTCAGAATACAATACAAAAAACTTCTTGCGCCTAACTACTAGATTCTAAGTTCTAACTCCTGTGCCCTAATTGTAACTCACTTTCAATGAACATATCAATCTCTCCATTCAACACTTTATCCACCTGACTTGTTTCTGTTTCAGTGCGATGATCCTTGACCATCTGATAAGGATTTATAACATATGAGCGAATCTGATTTCCCCACTCTGGCTTCACCGTTGTTCTGAGCTCTCCAAGTTCTTTCACTTCTTTTTCTTCAAGGAGTTTGAAAATCTTTGCCTTTAGAAGTGCCAGGGCTCGTTCTCTGTTCTGCGCTTGAGACCGTTCTACGCGCGAACCAGCGGAAATTCCAGTGGGAATATGGATGATCCGCACGGCTGTTTCCACTTTATTTACGTTCTGACCGCCCGGGCCGCCGGCACGAGAAAACTCAACCTTCAGATCGCTTTCGGGAATTTTAATTTTCTCCTCGTCGATCTTTAGAAGCACTGGTAAGACCTCAACTAAGGCAAACGAAGTGTGGCGCAACTGCTTCGATGAAAAAGGAGAAATGCGGACTAGGCGATGTACACCAATTTCCCCCTTCAGATAACCGTAAACATAATTTCCCTGAATTTCCATCGTCCGACGATTGGAATTGTCGTCAACAAGCACCGTCTTCCAACCCTGCTTCGCGGCATATTTCTCATACATCTCAAATAACATTCGTGCCCAGTCATCTGCATCATCTCCTCCAGCTCCCGGAAAAATGGCTAGTGTGGCCGACTGCTTATCATGCGGGTTCGTAAAAAGTTGTCGAAGCTCCAACTGTTTCAAAAGCCTTTTGACTTCATGGAAGAGATCTACGGGGCGCTCCTCCCCTGGCTTCGCCAAAGACTTCAACCCAGCCTCAATCACATAATACTGATTAAGGAGGTCTTTTAGTTCACCGACCTCCTTAATACTCTCATCCGCCACAACTTTATTCTGCCAAAAAGTCGGCTCGCTCATAGCCGCCCCAAGTTCCTTCATCCGTTTTTCCTTAGTCTCTAGGTCAAAGCCACCCGCCTACGCGGCGGGTCTGCTCTTCCAGTTCTTCTAATTCTTTTTTGAAATCGTGATCCATTATTTTCTATAACTTTGAAGCAGAAAGTGGTTGAATGCAAGGCTTAATCGAGCACTGCAAGCGAGTTATATTCAAACATATAACGAGTGCGGTGCACAGATTATAACACAGCAGATAACTGCCTTATGTTTCAAAGTCTCCGATATATTCGAATCGTGGCATAGTTTTACCATCTCGTTTGATAGTCTCCAAAAACATTGCTTTCGGTCGTACCCACAAGTCATTTTCTCCCATTGATGACTTGCCTACATGAATATAAACAACCATCTCCTCAAGGGTTTCGGAGTGGTGCGCAACTCCAATCACTTGAATGTCGTGTCCTTTGAAATGCTTATACTTTCCAATTTTTATTTCGTCCATAACTCTAATCATAACAAATACTGAAGCCGATGGCCCCACCATAGGCGGGGCGACCCACGCTTCTATCTCCAGAGCCGCCTCCCGGACTTGAACCGGGGACCCACACTTTACGAAAGTGTTGCTCTACCAACTGAGCTAAGGCGGCTCTCGGGATACAATACCTTAATAAAAGAATCTACCTCCGCCAGTTGGCGGATGAGCTACATCGGCAGTGCTTAGGATTCTACAGAATGAATGCTCCTAAATCAATGCATATCAACTTGTCTGGATATATGAAAAATAATACTATATCTCCAGATGGGAGGCGTAATGGATCACGATGTGGATCACTGTTGCTCAATAGAACATGTTCATAGGGGTAGTGGATTTCCTGAGCGTTCTGGAACATTTCCAATGGAAGCGATGCGAAGAAAGTTCGATCGGGTGAGCTTGAAACCTCTGAAACCAATACTCCCCGTGAGAATTATGCTGAGTGTGTATCGGTGGCTCAGGAAAAACTACGGCCACCTTTTCTAAGACCAATGATTAAATTCTGAGGTCTTTTTCTTTTGTGCGCCGGGGAGGTAATCGAACCACAAGTTTTTCTCTTGACCTGAGCTTGCTGAAGGTTTGGCGACAATAAAGATGAATTTACAGAGTAAATACAATTGTATGATAAAGTATTTTCAGATAAGTAAAAAAAGGAAAACCGCTAGGTCCGAAGACGTAGCGGTCTACTCAACCCTCATGGTTAGGAAGTGGGTCTCTCGCAGATGTGAACGAGTGGCACCTGCATAGGAAGGGGCTGGCCACAGACGGGGCAACCAGGCCTCTGACCATCGCCGAACAGAAACTTCAGGGTTCGAGAGAAAAATTTCTTCATGGTACACCTCCTCGTTTGGGTTGTCTGATCTGGAATCAGGCCACTATAGCCAGAATTTCAGTCTGCCAAGACAATAGTATTGTATTAATTGTTCTGTCAAGCTCTGCGCAGTTGCTCCGCGTTGCGCCCATTAGCCCATAACAAAAAGCAGAGTTTATTTATTTTTACTGAAGAAGTCTTCTACTTTATATTCAACTTGTTTAAGAGCATCTTCATAGTTACTAAACTCAATCTTGTCTATTATAGTCGGATTGCCGAGAACCATGCGCGATATTCTCTTACCCTTCTCATACAACACAATGACAGGAATATCATTCACCTCTGCAATCTCGAGTTCTTGTCCAGTTCCCGAAGAAGGTTCCCCAATATACGCGAGTACCAACCGAACATTGGAAACAAGTTTTTTATCAATTATATAAACTTCTTCAGGGGTTATTTCCGGATGTTTAATAGGATCAGTGTACTTATGGGCGTTATATGCGTGTCGTCCAGCTTTTTCACATACAGCAACAATATCATCATAGAACTTTCGAATCCCGTCATGGTCCGAATGAACAGTTAAAGGACCGACTACCATAATGTCATGGCCGGAGAGAGTTTCTAAGATTTTATGTCTTAAATCATCAGGAAGGTATCGAGGATTTTGCATAATATATTTCCATGATTAAAAATTTTTCTTTTCTTCTTTCTATCAAAACATGGTTCGAGCCGATTGTTTTTCCGGACTCTTTAGCGGTTTTGGCCTCGCAAAGCGAGGCAACAATTTCCAATTTTTCTTTAGCTACAAGCAAAAATGAACTTGGGGATCAAACACCAAATACATTGTACATTCTATGAAAAAATACGAAATAAGTCAAAACGAAAAAGGCCTTTTGTTGAAGCAGTGGCCTTTTAACTGCTGTTGTTTTGTTGAGGTGTCCGATGTTTCATGCTAAGTACCTCAACGTTGAGAGAGCGACAAGCGAGACGTAGAAAGCCACATCCCACTTCTTGCTCTGAAGCCGCGGACGGACCCAAAGCATGTAGCCGATGGCGTAGCAAATCGCATACGCCGACCAAAAGTTTGCAAAGAACTCCATGAGCCACCTTCATTTTCTGTGTACTCGCCACGATTCCCCGTGGCCAGTTGTCGGCAGAATGCCGACTTTTACTTTTTGGAGTATAACATATAGTAGCCTACATGTCAAGACCAACAAAAAACCAGCATCTCTGCTGTTTTGCGGTCTAAATCCTATGAATTCAATGATTAAAAATTTTTCTTTTCTTCTTTCAAAATCGCCAATTCGTTTTTGCCCCGGAAATGCCGTACAAAATAATCGCCGAATCCCTCCTTTGTCGGGATAAACTCCGCGAGGCGAACCAAAACTCTTTGACTTTTCTTTTCTGGTGCGCCGGGGAGGAAATCGAACAAAATTCCGCTTCGCAGAATTTTCTAAAACCCAGCGGTTTTAGTATTTCCGCCACGGGAAAACTCCCGTTTTCCCGACTCCTTTCCCGTTCGAATCCTCCTGTGTATTAGATAAAAATAATCATACCCCGAGGGCATGATTATTTTTACTAGTGCGCCGGGGAGGATTCGAACCTCCGTAGCCCATAGGGCGCCAGATTTACAGTCTGGTACAATTGACCGCTCTGTCACCGACGCATGTTACTTTATCAACTTCTTAAAGGCCTGTCCTCCTTTATACCTCTTGATCTGAAACTCTCGAGCAACTGCCTCCTCTTCGGTATTGTACGTTCCGGAATACACTAACTCAAGAGGGCGCCTATGCTTCGTCGAAGTATTACTTCCCCGGTTGTGTTGAAGAATACGTTTTTTAAGATCGGAGGTTGAGCCTATATAATACTTACCATCTTTGAGACTTTTTAGAACATAGACAAACCACATATCTGATAATTGACCGCCCATCGCCTTTGGCGAGGCTCACCGCATTTTGCGGGATCCCGCCACAGGCGGTGACCCGCTTCTTGGCGGTGCTCTGTCACCGACGCAATTTTCCTTACTTCACTTTTAACTAAAAAATGAATAGATGCAAGGCTTGGTCGAGCACCGCAACTGACCTGCCTGCCGGTAGGCAGGGGTGTATTTCTTATACACCGAAGGCGGAGCGGAGACCGTAACGCAGTAGATGATTATTTTTTAGTTATAAAGTATCAGCTTCGCGAATATCAGAGAGGATATGTCCCTCCTTTGGAGACCGGGCGAGCATGCCCGTCATCTCTTTAAATTCGGTATGAATCCCCTCTTCGCCGCTCTTTAGTCTCGTCTTTTTCAACCAGACAGTCAAGATATTATCGAGTCGTAAAAGAACGATGCGCGTCCTTCTCAAAAACCGATGAATAAGGCGAACGAGAAAGATATCGAGCCGCTCCAAAAATCCAGAAGAAGAAAGCCTCTTCCAAAAGCTTTTCCGTTCCGGCATATAAATTACCTCGTCTTCAAGACGAGCCATCACGCGAACACCCATGTATAA
>JBBUHS010000108.1:0-1440 GCA_038055675.1 Patescibacteria group bacterium
GTGCCGATGGGACTGTTGAATTACTTCATATGAACGATGCCACTGCTTTCGCTATTGGTAGGATTTTGATTGCGATTATGGAAAACTACCAGACCGCCGAGGGGAATATCCGAGTGCCAAAAGTTCTGGTGCCATACCTTGGGAAAGAGGTGATTGGCTAACCGCAGGGTTCAGCGAGGTATTTTATTTTTGAGGACCACACTCGATGCTCGGAATCATTCAAAGTCTCAAAGAAAAACTCGGCCTGGCTTATTATTTGTATCCGCAGACTTATCAGGTTTCTTTGGAAACTGTTTTAACAAACACCACGGCAACGACTAAAGATTTTTCACTCGTTCTTCCATTGCCCATAGATGGTCCGAGTCAGAAAATTTTGGAAGGACCAGAGATGTTTCCTCAGCCAGTTTCTGTTAAGGCCGATCCTTTGTATGGAAATCGGTACGTCGTGTTTTCTGGAAATGCTGGCCCAAAAGAAAGTTTTATTTTCAAGACTAATTTTAAGGTAGCCGTTCTGCCTCGCCAGATTCAGCCGACTCAGACATTCACCCTCTCTGACTACAGTATGATCGATCGAGATCTGTTCAATCGTTGGACAGGAACAAGTCCACATATTGATACCCGCGATCCTCGAATTCCGGCCTTGACCAACGAAGCCAAAAAGCGGGGGAGTGATATCGCAACAATCCTCCGCAACATAAATGAGTATGTTATTGGCCGTCTTCGGTACGGCAATGCCATTCCTGGTCTTTATAGTTCTCACGAAGCACTTGAAAAAGAAATGGTTGATTGTGGCGGTTTTGATACGCTTTTTATAGCCTTAGTTAGAGCAATAGGTATTCCCGCCCGTCTGGTCGGCGGTTTTTGGGCGGGGTACCAAACGAACGCTATGCATGCCTGGGTCGAAGTTCTCTTGCCGGATGGACAGTGGATGCCGGTTGATCCATCAACAGAGCAGTTGGCCAGAAACGGTCGCACAGCTAAGGGAGGGCGACTTGGTTTTTCAGGCAGTAATAGAATCATTTTTTCTTACGGTGCTGATATTCCGATAGAGGTAAATGATAAGAAAACGTCATTTCCGATTTTGCAAAACCCTACCCTCGCTTTTTCCGAGATGAACTCTTTTTTCTCGTTGACGCTTAACCTTCAAACGAAGCGATTATGAAGCAGTCTATTTTCACTGGTTTCTCTCCAAATCTAGAATGGGACGATGCCTTTCTTGCCTGGCGCTTGATTTTTCAGCCGTGGCGCTGGCGAAAAGGCGAGGCCGTAAAAGCTCTTGAGAATCAGTTTGCTCATGATTTTAAGATGCCTCACGCAGTTGCCTTTGAATCAGGCCGTACAAGCCTAGCTTCTCTTCTTCAAACTTCAGCGCTATCTTTAGGAGACGAAGTGCTTCTTCAGGCCTATACCTGCGTTGCGGTGCCGAATGCTGTTCTGTGG
>JBBUHS010000109.1:0-3608 GCA_038055675.1 Patescibacteria group bacterium
ATGATCACGCTAGCTATCGCACACGCACTGGCCGTCAGGTTTCGTCATGGCGAACGCGAAGAAGCTCTCTCGGTTACAGTCAATGGAAATGTGCGTGTCTCAGGAAGATACAACCAGGGATCGATTCAGATGAGCTTCTACTCTGACAGTTTGGGTGTGTGCGATCTTTCAAGTCGGCCTCGACACAGGCCCATTTCTCTAGTCGAGAAGATTTTGAGATCACTCACCGAAGAAGAACTATTCTTCGGTCGCCTAGAGAAGCCCATCGCTTGCTTCGGTAAAGGAGAAATCCTTCTTCTCGGTCCCGAAGAGGATGTTCGGGCAAGCTGTTTGGTTTATGCCGCCGTCTTGAAGCACAGTCGAAAACGCATAGCGAATGGGGTGGCTCGGCGAGTGTCTGAAGACTATCCCTGCATAGCACAGTTGATAGGCCTCCACATTTCCGATATCAAGCGTCTCTACGATAAACATTCTATCCGCGGATAACCTCTCGCGGATTTTTTTATTGACAGTTATCCTCATAAAGGGGTATAGTGTTTCCATAGAGAAAAGATGAATTCATTCTTAGAGAACACATTTTATTTCGCATTCTTTAGCTTCTTCTGGGGTTTCTTTTTCTACTTTTTTAGTGCCGCAAGGCCAGGGGAAATACCGAGCTAAAGTTATCAAAAACTACTCGATACACCTCCTGGCCGGAGGCGTTTTCGTTTATAGTGAGTGCCATCGAACTATTTCGACCTGAAGATTCTATGGCTCCTCGAGGTACATAATCTTCAGATCGCAATGTCGCGATCTGGTTCATCGAAAGAAGAATAAGAAAAATTAACTCTCTGGGGAGGGGCCATGACCTTGAGTCCTATTGTAACGATCGAGCAGTATGAAATGCCGACCAAGATGCCGAATGCCCTCCAGCTTTTCGAGGACATGGCTCGGTACTGGGCGTCGACTAGTTTCGCCGAAGAAGCGGAACTGTGGAGTCTGTTCGCCGCGATTCCCAAGGAACCTTCGCTTGCCCCGGGACGACTACCGTTCTTTCTCGTTCCTGGCTATCCCGAAATCCCTGACTGGAAGAAGCTCATGGGTTTCGTGCGAGCAGGAGGTAAGACTGGGGTCAGCTACTTAAACGGCGGCGAGCACACCAATCTGGTCGAGTTGCCGAAGCGACCCTACCTGATGATAGACGTCGAAGATGGACGTTCTTATCTGAAGGTCAGTCAGGACGATGCCGCAAGTCGGATTCGCGCGGCCGGCCGCTCGGGGTTCACCACCTTTGAGTCCTGGGCCTACGCCACGATCTTTCCTGTTCTCGAGCGGCAGAGCCTGTTCTCAGTCGAGTCGCTACTCGACGGAGAATTCGTTCCCACCCTCTACCGTAACCAGGAAATCGGACCAACCCTCGGTGGTCTCCGGAGTGGTTTCGCCGTATCGACCTATGGAACGCCCAGCTGTCGAGAGAGGCGCGAGTGTTGAATCATCTAAGGCCTCACTGCTTTTTCAAGTAGGAGGCCTTTTTTATTTCTTGAGTTTTTTCTTTATTTGCCGTAGATTTAGGAATTATCTATGGCACACAAAATATCTATCGGCATTGTCGGTCTTCCGAATGTCGGAAAGTCCACCTTATTTAAAACACTGACCAATCAGGATATTACGATTGCAAACTATCCCTTTGCTACTATTGATCCGAATGTTGGTATCGTTCCGGTTCCTGATGAGCGGCTGAATGTTTTAACGAAACTGAGTGGTTCGAAGAAAACAGTTCCGGCTGTCGTGGAATTTTATGATATTGCCGGGCTTGTGAAGGGAGCCAATAAAGGAGAGGGGCTAGGGAATCAGTTCTTAGCGAACATTCGGGACACCCAGGCCATTGTGGTTGTTCTCCGAGTCTTTAAAAATGACGATATTATTCACGTGGAGAACTCCGTTGATCCGATCCGCGACATGGAAATTATTAATGGAGAACTGATGCTGAAGGATTTGGAAACCATCGAGAAGCGCCTTTCTTCTCTTGAAAAAGAAGCCAGAAGTGGAGACAAAAAAGCCGCAAAGAGTCAGGAAATTTTGAATCAAGTACGGAACAGACTCCTCGCGAGTAAGCTGGTCCATGATTTGGCCGGAGAAGAGGTTATAAAAGAACTCCAACTTCTTTCCGCCAAAAAACAATTATATCTTTTGAACGGCGAGCCGGAAGAGGTTTCGCATGACCTCCGAGAAAAAATCATGGAATTGGGAGCCGATTATCTTATCTGCGACTTAAAAGAAACGACCGAGACTGTTTCCGAGCTGGTAAAAAAGGCATATGGAGTTTTGAACTTAATTAGTTTTTTCACAACTGGAGAGGATGAGACACGAGCCTGGACAATCACCCAGGGTACCCTAGCCCCTCAGGCCGCCGGAGTAATTCATACCGATTTTGAAAGTAAGTTTATTAGAGCCGAAGTAGTTCCTTATGAAAAACTCGTTGAGGCTGGTAATTGGAATGGCGCTAAACAAAAAGGCTGGCTGGGCGTTCAAGGAAAAGAATATGAAATGAAGGACGGTGATGTGATTGTTGTCCGCCACGGATAGTTATATAGAGATCATATTCATATTTCTTCCATAGCCAAAAGACCTCATGGAATCCATACGAACCTAATCCCTGTTTCTGCTACCCGTTTTTGGATGATCGCCCTCGGAAAGACTCGCCCAAAGTTTCGTCATCCGCAAACTCAATTTCAGCTCCGCGGGGTAGGCCGATAGCCAGTTTTGATATTCGAAGTGTAAGCGGAGCGAGCTCTTTTCGAATCAAATCGGAATAAAAATCTCCGTACCGAGTAGGACTCAAGGCAATAATAATTTCCTCCGTCTGTCCGCCCACATTTTTCTCAATGTGGGTTTTTAGGTTTTGTAGTCGAAGGCGTTGAGTTTCGTTGATTAAGCCGGATTTCTCGAGGGTGCCAAATATAAAGTACCGTCCACCAAAGATTTTCGTGTTTTCCAAAGCTAGAAGATCTGTTTCTTTTTCAACGATAGCAATAATCTTTTGATTTCTGGCGGGGTCTCGACAGATATCACAAAGACCGTCGGTATTCATATGGAAGAAAAAGCACTGCCGACAGGTTTTGATGGCCATCACCTCGGCGATGCTTTTTGAAAGTCGAGCCAAGCTATTCTGTCCTTCCTCGGCAAGATAAAAAACCAAGCGGATTGCCTGGCGCGGGCCAATCGAAGGTAGTTCGGAGAGCTGGTCAGCCAGCTCCTTCATAGGGCGGGGGAGATGATTCTTCATCAGGGTAGTCTTTAGTTTTTAGTTATCAGTCAGTGGTTAAAGTTCGGGCTCGCCGAAACGCTTATCGATCGACCGGAAGCTGGCATGTTCCTGATCAAACTTCAGCTGAACAACGCCCAGTGGACCGTTTCGGTGTTTGGAGATAATAATCTGAGCGATGCCTTGCTCGTCAACAGGAACCTCGTCTTGCTCTTTGCCTTTATCTTTGCGATGAATGAAGATAACTACGTCAGCATCCTGCTCAATACTACCAGAGTCCCGAAGATCAGAAAGGCGAGGAACTCCATGTTCGCGGCTTTCGATACCTCGAGAAAGCTGGGAGAGGGCAAGGACCGGAATGTTC